>CAZJMO010000187.1:0-7228 GCA_964547085.1 uncultured Fibrobacteraceae bacterium
CAACCGGGGATCCTCGGGATTCCGGCCGGCCGGTGGAAATGCGCTGGTGGTGAAAGGCATACGCCCGCCGCATGGCGGCCACCGACCAAGCGATCTATCGCCGGGAAAACGGCGCCTGGGCCGCTTTCGGATTGTCCGTCGATGTCCATGACGCGGACGGGGAATGCGTGGTCGCCGGCTTGCGGGACCAGATCGGCCATCCCGTGCACGTGCTGGACATCTGGTGCCACGACGAACTGGATGACTTGTGTCCGTATCTCCAACTGCTCCAGGGACCCTACTCGGTGGTGCATTCCCGTCATCTTCTGGTCGCATCCGGCGGGAACCTGAATCGTCTCGACCAATGCACCCTGGAACCCGTATTCGCGGACGAGGACCGTTCGATCCGGGACCTCGCGGTTCCGTCGATCCCGGGCGCGACCTCGGCCGCGGTCTTCGCCGTCGGCGACGACGGCCTCTTCGCCCGCGGCGTGTGGCAAGCGGACGACAGCATCGTCTGGCGGGATCTGCTTCCCGGCCCGACGTGGCCGATCTTCGACCGGATCGACGGCGACGACGACTTCGTCTACGTCCTGGACAACCTCAACCATCTCCTCATCTGGGATGGGCGCTCCTGGACCACCGAAACGCTCGATTTCGAGGGGGACAACCTGCGTGCCGTCGGAGACGGTCACGTCGTCGTCGCCAGCCGGCAGGCCATCGCCTGCCGCGGACCCGACGGCCGGTGGGAACGATGGCCCGACGTCCCGGTGCAGGGCCGGCTTGTCTGGGCCGACCGCGACCGACAGGCCTTGTTCAAGGACGATCATACGATCTGGCGGCTGGAATCAGGAAACTGGACACCGATGGACAGCCTCTCGGCGACCATCTACCGGGCCGACGCCCGCAGCCTCGACGACATCTACATCCTGAACTCGGACGAAGTCCTGCATCATGGAGACCGCGAAGGGTGGACCGCGATCACCGATCCGGACAGCGTGCGTCTGATAAACTTCACCGTCGGTCGTCTCAGCGGCGACGTCTACGTCTTCGGACGACAGACCAACGGCGGAACCTCCTGGGGCTTGCTGGAGGCCGTCGTGGAAGACGGCATCCTCGTCGACCTGCCCGGACCATGCACAACTCGCGAGTACTGGTATTGGTATCTCGACAACATGACGGAAATCTCTCCAGGACGGCTCTGCGCCGCCATCAACGGCGTTCTCCAGATGCGCGATGCCGACGGCTGGCATCACGAATCCAGTCCGACATTGGGTTCGCGGACCGCCTGGGGCCGCACCGGCCAGGGCCTTTTCGTGATCACCTGGGGAGACGAAATCTACCACCGCAACCTCGACGAAGGAACGCCATGACCCGTCGTCAACGCTTCGCGCTCAGCGCCGTCGTCCTCCTGCTCGCCGCCGCGCCCGCCTCGGCCACCCTGACCCGCGTTCGCGCCATGGGCGGCGGTCTCAGCTACCTCGAGGACGACGCCGGCGCCACCGTCTGGTACGCCGCCCTGCTCGACTACCCTGACCAGGCCGTCCTCGACCTCGGCGACCTCGACCACGACGCCTCCGGCTCCTTCAACCGCAGCACCACCGGCACCGCCGGCGGCTTCCACGCGCGCCTCGATGAGGCCGGCCGCTGGGGCACCGTCGGCATCTACGTCCAGGAAGACCTGCCCGCCGGCGCGCCCGGCGGCGCGATCACCCTGCTCGGCGCGCGCGGCTTCGGAGCGCTGTCGCTGGGCCTGCAGGCGTCGTTCAGCTCGCACTACGACGGCGACAACTCCACCGAGACCTACGGCCACGGCGAGAGTCTCTACATCCACCGCTACGGCGCCGCCGCGCGCTGGGACGTTTCCGACGGCGTCTACGGCGACATCGCCGGCGAACTCGTGAACGTCCAGAGCAGCGATGTCGAGGAATACCTCTGGACTCTGCCGTACGAGGACTCGTGGTCCACCTGGAGCGTCCGCACCCGCTGGTTCGTGGCACTCAGCGAGCAGACGGTCTGGGTCCCCGTCTTCGATTTCCGCCGCGACGACCGTACGGTCTACTCCGATATCCTGGCCGCCCCGGCCGACCAGAACGCCTGGCAGACCCGGCTCGGCACCGGCTTCAACATCCTGCCCGACTCCGACAACCTGGTCGTCGTCTCCGGCGAGCTCCGCTGGGGTCGCGAGCACCACGCCCGCCTCGACGGCGCGTCCTGGATCTGCGAATACGACGACACGAACACGGAGTACTTCGAGGTCCACACCCGCGTCGGCCTGGAATCCCGCGTCCTGCCCTGGCTCACCGTCCGCGGCGCCCTCCAGTATGTCCGTCATCAGCAGGAACGCTGGACCGACCGCGGCGCGGCCTATCTGGACGGGCCCGACCGCTGGACGGCCCGCAACGACATCACCGTCCTCACTCCCATCACCCTCGGCGTCGGCCTGCACGCCGGCCCGTTCCAGGCCGACCTCGTGCTCAACGCGCGCTGGTCCGAGACCTACGGCACCGTTCCGTTCGGGCCGGCGCCGCAGACCCTGGGCACCTACACCGGCATCACCCTCGGCTACCGTTTCTGACCCGCCTCTGGACGCCGATCCCGCCACTCGCCATTATGATGGGGCCGTTGTCGGTCCCATCATCCGCCGAGGCGAAAGGCCGCTCCCATGCCCCGTCGCATCCTTCTTGTCTGCGTGCTCTGCGCCCTGGCCCTGCCCGCTCTGGCCACCACCAGCCGCGTCCGCAGCCTCGGCGCCCAGGCCGACTACTTCGAGGACGACTCCAACGTCTTCCGCTGGTACGGCAGCCTGGTCGACTACCCGCAACTCGCCGTCCTCGAACTGGGCGAGTGGAACCACGACACGAGCGGCGACCTCGACGACCGCGTCACCGGCAGCGGCGGCGCCGTCCACTTCCGTTTCGACGAGCAGGGCCGCTGGGGCACCGCCGCCATGGCCTTCGGCGACGACATGCCCGAGCCCGACCCCGGCGGCTGGATCCGCCTGGTCTGGGCGCGCCGCTTCGGCCCCGTCTCGCTCGGCGCCACCTTCCGCGGCACGTCCTACAGCTCCGCCTCCAACGGCCCCAACCAGGCGCTCGACGGCAACAGCCGCTTCCTGCACAACCTCGGCCTCGGCGCGCGCGTCGACCTCTCGGACGCCGTCTACCTCGACCTGGCCGCCGAGATCCAGGATTCCGAGGTCGATTTCTACGACCGCGCCAACAACGTGGCGATCGAGGACGACGGCGGCTGGGACAGCTTCGGCGTGCGCGGTCGCGTGTTCCACGCCCTCACCGATCACGCGGCCGCCGTGTACCGCCTGGCCTGGTTCCGCGACATCCGCCCCATCGTGGACGCGGAGCTGGATCACCTGGCCTATCTCGACGGCGACCTCTTCCACGGCGGCGTCGGCTTCAACCTGCTGCTCGACGCCGACAATCTGGTGCTACTCGCAGCCGACTCCACCCGCCCCGAGGCCGACCGCCCCGCCCGCTGGCCCATCTACGCCAACTGGGACACCGCCCGGCGGGAGTGGTGGCAGCTGGACGTCCGCGTCGCCGTGGAATCCCGGCTGCGGTCGTGGCTCACCCTGCGCGGCGCCGCGAGCTACCGCCGCTCGACCGACGAATCCAACCTCGTGGACGGCTGGTCCGGCGACTACGTGGAGCAGGCATACTTCTACGACGTCGGGGTCGACACGCCCGTGAGCCTGGGCCTGGGCCTGCACTTCGGCCAGTTCGACGCGGACTTCCTCTTCAACGCGACCGCGCCGTTCAGCCTGGGCAACGCGCTGGTGGGCGGCGAAGGCGACGACGCGAGCTTCAGCTCGATCACCCTCAGCTATGGTTTCTGAGATCGCAGAGGGCGGCGGCCTCTACGTCGAGCCGCAGCTCTACGACGTGGTCAACGCGCCGGACACCGCGGCCGAAGTGCGCGCCCTCGAACGTTGCGCCCGTCGGTTCGCCGCGCGCAGCGGCCCCGGCTCCCGTTGGCTCGAACCCGCCTGCGGCACCGGCCGCTACCTGCGCGCCCTGCTGCGTCACGGTCGCCGTGTCACGGGCTACGATCCGCTGCCCGACATGCTCGCCTACGCCGCCCGTCGCCTCGCCCGCGTCGGCACGGACTGGCAACTCCGCGACGCCCGGTTCACCACGCCGGCCGCCCACCTCACGGACCTCGCCCCCTTCGATGTCGCCTTCTGCCCGGTCAACTCGCTGCGCCACCTCCGCGACGACCGCGCCGTCCTCGCCCACTTCGAGCAGATCGCGGCTCTGCTGGCGCCCGACGGCGTCTATCTGGTGGGGCTGGATCTGCACGACAGCGAATGCCGGCCCGACGAGGACGTCTGGGAATCGGCGCGCGGCCGCCTGCGCGTGCGCCAGGCGATCCAGTACCTGCCGCCCGAAGGCCGGGCGCGGGTCGAGCAGGTGGTAATTTCGATGATGGTCATGCGCCCCCGCGGCACGGAGTACCGGAACTGCACGTATCCGTTGCGCACGTACACCGAGGCGCAGTGGTCGGATCTGCTGGACCGCTCGGCCCTGCGCCGCACGGCCGTCTGCGACGCAAGCGGGCGGCCCCGTGAAGGAACCGCCCGCTTGCCGTATCAGCTCGAAGTGCTCGCGCGGCGCTAGATCTCGGTGATGGTCACGCCGCCACTGCCGGTATCAACCACGACGCGCGCCTTGCCGTCGCCCACCCGCATCTTCAGTTCGCCGCGTTCCTTGTGCAGGATCTCGGCGCCCGGCACGTCGGCATGGATGCCGCCGCTGCCGGTGTCGACCGAGATGGTGGCCGACGCATCGTCGGGCAGCCCCAGCCTGACGCCCCCGCTGCCGGTGACGATCACGAAACGACCGGTGCCCATGCGGGCGAGCTGCAGGGGCACCGAACCGCCGCCGGTGTCGATGCGGGCCTTGTCGGTCTTGACGCGCTTGGCCGAGACGCGGCCGCTGCCGGTGTCGACGTAGAGGTCGTCGGTGTCGGCGAGGTCGATGGTGACGGCGCCGCTGCCGGTGTCGACCTTGAGCGAACCGCCGCGCTGGTTTTCGACGTGGACCGCGCCGCTGCCGGTGTCGGCGAGCAGCGGGCCGTCGATGTCGCGGACGTCGACCGAACCGCTGCCCGTGTCGCAGACCAGGTGACCCTTGTGGCCGTCGACCGTGACGGGGCCGCTGTGCGTGTCGAGGACGAGCTTGCCGTCGACGCCGCGGGCGGTCATGTCACCGGCGCCCAGGAATATCTTGGTCTTGCGGCCGTCGGGGATCTTGATGGTGATGTCGGCCCAGACCTCGAGGCCGCGGCCGGATCCGCGGACGGTGATCTTCTCGCCGCCGAGCGCGCGCTTCAGATGGGACCACCAGCCCTCGTCGTCGCTGCCCTGGTCGTGCTGCCAGATGGTGGTGGAACTGCCGCGTCCGAGTTCGGGATAGACGTAGCGGCTGTGTTCCTCCACGGGGAAACGCACGTCCAGACGGGCCTCGCGCCCCTCGTCCAGGACGACCTCGATGAGATCGGTGTCCGCGTCCTCACCACGCACGGCGACGTGGACCTCGTAGCGGTCGCCGCTGGCGGACTCGACGCGGACCTCACCGATCAGGTTGGTGAGGATCAGCTCGTCGGCCTTGAAGGAATGGTCGCGCTCGAACTCGCCGGCCAGGGCCGTGGCGGCCAGCAAGAGGATCACCAGTAGCGATAATCGAGCGACGCGCACTGTACGGGACATCATGGTTCGTCTCCCTCGTCGTCGTGATCTGAAATGCGGGTGCCGGGGCGGGCATGATAGAGATTACGCAGAATGTCACCGGGGGTTACATACGGAGAACGGCGCCGTCCTGGCTGGGGACGGCGCCGATCGCTTCGCAGATTGCGACGAGGCCTAGTGGTTGACGAAGGCGGCCTCGAAATCCTGGTTCAGCTGCTCCAGGCGCCGGCGTGCGTGGTGTCTTGCCTGCGCCGCCTCGGCGGGCGAGCGGGCGGCATTGATGGCCTGCAGGCCCTCTTCGAGAGCGGATTGCAGACGATCGAAGTGGATCGCACGGTCCCTGGTGCACTGTTCCTTGTTGTTCATCATCTCCCTGCCTCCTGCGGGAACCGAAACGACCTGGGGGGAATGAGCCGCGTCGGTTGTTGGTTGCTTGTCCTGCATCCGGGGTCATGCAGGCTGCGTGCCCGTTTACGATCTCGCGCGAGATCGCCACAACATCTTGTCTGTCAATAGTTTATTAGTGCCGCGCCAGAATCGTGCCGGAAATATCCCGCGTGCGGCGCTGACCGAAAACCGGACGCCTTCACCGGCGTCGTGGCTTGAAGTCCACCTGCGAGAAGACCATGCCCGACAGCATCAGCGCGCAACCGACCATCCCGCGCACCGACAGCGTCTCGCCCAGCATCAGCATCCCGCCGAACACCGCGAACGGCGCCTCCAGCGAAAGGATGATCGCCGCGTGGGCCGGCGGCGCATGCCGCTGCGCGACCACCTGGAGCGTGTAGGCCACGCCGGTCGAGAGCAGGCCGGCGTAGAGGATCGGCCAGAGCGCGCCTTGCAGGCCGGACCACTCCGGCGTCTCGAACACGAACGCCGCCGCCGTACTCACCAGCGAGCAGACCCAGAACTGGAGACAGGCCAGGCGGACGGGGTCGGTCTTACTCGCCCAACGGCCGATCAGCAGCACGTGGGTCGACCAGAAGAACGCGCCCACGAGCACCAGCACGTCGCCGCGCTCCATGTGCAAGCGGCCCGTGATGCTCAGCAGATAGAGCCCGACCACAGCCAGCACCGCACCCAGCCAGGTGCGGCCGCCGGTGCGCTGGCCGATCATCAGGCCCAGGATGGGCACCAGCACCACGTAAAGACCGGTGATGAAGCCGGCCTTGCCCGCGGTCGTGTAGACCACGCCGATCTGTTGCAGGGTGGCGCCGCCGGTGAGGACCAGACCGAGGATCAGGCCGCGGCGGAGGTCCTGGCGCCAGACGATGGGCGCGGCGCCGGTCTGGCGCGCACGCATGATGACCAGCGGGAGCAACGCGGCGGCGCCCAGGGCAAAGCGCGTCCCGTTGAAGGTCAGCGGACCGGTGTGCGCCATGCCAAGGCGCTGGGCTACGAAGGCCAGGCCCCAGATCGCGGCGGCGAGGAGCAGGAGGAGGTCGCATTTGAGCTTGGTGTTCATGGGGGGGAATGTCCGCCGGGGATACGGGGAGGTCAAGGGCAAGGTCGTCATCGGTTTGTTGCCGACATCGCCGTTAACCG
>CAZJMO010000188.1:0-7185 GCA_964547085.1 uncultured Fibrobacteraceae bacterium
CCCGGTGGCGGACCTTGACGTAGTCGAAGTCCTCGCCCACGGCCAGCGCCACGTTGCTCGGCAGCGTCCACGGCGTGGTGGTCCAGGTGAGGAAGAACTCGTCGGCGTCCACGGCCTTCAGGCGTACGAAAATCGAGGTTTCGTTGACGGTGCGGTAGCTGTTGGCCATCTCGTGGCTCGACAGCGGCGTGGCGCAGATCGGGCAGTACGGCACGACCTTATGGCCGCGGTACAGCAAGTCCGCCGCGTGGAAGCGCTGCAGGATCGCCCACACCGACTCGATATACTCGTTGGTGTAGGTGATGTACGGCTGCTCGAGGTCGACCCAGTAGCCGAGCATCTCGGTGAACTCGTCCCACTCCGCCTTGCACGACCACACGCTCTGGCGACACTTGTCGTTGAAGGCGCCCAGGCCGTGGTCCAGGATCGCCTGCGCGCCCTGGATGCCCAGTTCCTTCTCCACCGACCGCTCGACCGGCAGGCCGTGCGTATCCCAACCGGCCTTCCGCAACACGCGGTGCCCGGTCATGGTCTTGTAGCGACAGATGATGTCCTTGCAAAGGCGCGCCATGACGTGGTGCACGCCCGGCTTGCCGTTGGCCGTGGGCGGGCCCTCGTAGAAGACCCAGTCCGGGTCGCCTTCGCGTTGCTGGATGCTGCGGCGGAAGGTGTCGTGATCCTGCCACCACGTGTTGATGCGGCGTTCGGACTCGGCGTCGTGGAACGGACGCGCCGGGGACGGGTACAGCTCTGCCATGTCCGCGATCGTTTCTTTCGGGTTGGCGGCGGGCGCGCGATCTAGGCTCGCGGCGCCGTCCGCAGGAAACCGGTGATGAGCGCTTCCAGCTTGGGCTGCGCGTCATTGGCCGTCTTCAGGATCGTCTCGACCTTCGCCGGATGCAGGTTGTCGGGGAAGCACGCGTCGGTGATGACCGACAGTCCCAGCACCTTCATGCCGCCGTGCACGGCCGCCAGGTTCTCCGGCACGCTGGACATGCCGACGGTGTCGGCGCCCAGCAGCCGCAGGAACCGGTACTCGGCGGCGGTCTCCAGGTTGGGCCCCGCGACGGCCACGTAGACGAAGTGGCGCAGGACGAGCTGCTGCTCGAGCGCGACGCGGTCGCAGATCTCGACCAGGTCGCGGTCGTAGGGCTCGCTCATGTCGGGGAAGCGCGGCCCCAGGCGCTCGTCGTTGGGGCCGATCAGCGGGTTGTCGCCCATGAGGTTGATATGGTCGATGATCACGCCGATGTCGCCGGGGCGGTGCTTGGGATTCATGCCGCCGACGGCGTTGCTCATGATGAGCGTATGCGCACCGAGGGCCTGCATCACCCGCACGGGCAGGGTGATCTCCTCCACGGAGTACCCCTCGTAGTAGTGGACCCCCCCCTGCATGACGCAGACGCAGTGCCCCTCCAGCATCCCCAGGACCAGGTTGCCGTCGTGGCTGGTCGCGGTGGATTCCACGAAGTGGGGAATCTCGCCGTAGTGGATCGATACGGGATCCTCGATCCGGTCCGCGAGGTCTCCGAGACCCGTTCCAAGGATGAGTCCGAACTCGGGTCGATGAGCCGTCAGGCCGCGAATGTGGTCGGCAGCTTCCTGGATTCTGGCGTAAAAGTCACTCAAGGCCTGCCTCCACAGCACGTTACACGCTCCCGACCGTGGACGGCCGGGGCGAGAGATATTCGATGAGCATGGTAAGGTAACATGGGTTCTGGCGCCAAAAAAGCAGAAAGGCGGGAATCCGGGGATTCCCGCCCTGAAAACGTACGTCCCGCCCGATCAGGTCCGGGGCGTTTCCTCGACCTGGGGAGCGATGGGCGCCGGCGTCGCGTCCGGTTCGACCACGGCATCCTGCTCGGCCTTGCGCACGACCTCGGCGATGTGCTCGACCTCGCCGTCGTCGTCCTCGTTCTCGATCGCGTATTCGCGCCATTCGTCCCGCGTCGAGGTGCGCGGCGTCGGCCGCGATTCGTCCGTCACGTCGCCATCGACGGCCGGAACGGGCCGCGTCGGCACGGCGTCCGCCTGTTCCAGCAGCCGACCGTCCAGTTCCTTGAAATCGGAGCGGTGCTGCTCGACGAAGTGGACCTGGGCCTCGGCCAAGCTGCGGAAGCGGCCCAGGTAGGCCTCCTTCTCGCGGTGGACGGCCAGGGCTTCGCGACGCAGTTCGTTGAGGTGCTCGCGCCCCTCGGCCAGCACGCGTTCGACCCGCTGACGGGCCTCCTGCAGGAGCAGCTCGCCCTCCTTGCGGGCGTTGTCGCGGGCTTCCTGCGAAACGCGCTCGGCGGTCATCAGGGTGTCGCGCAGGGTCTGCTCGAGGTTGCGGTACTCGGCCAGCTTCTCGTCCTGCTCGAGGACACGCTCGCGGAGCTGCTTGTTGTCGACCAGCACGGCCTCGTACTCGTCGGCGAGCGTGGTCAGGAAGGCCCGGACCTCGTCGCAATCGAAGCCGCGCATGCCACGTTTGAACTCCTGCTTGCGGACATCCAGGGGCGTGATCCTCATCGTGTTTCCTCCAGGAGCGGCCAATCCGCAGCGCGACCGGCCAGTTTCCGGCCACTCAGGCCGGACCAATCCACGTCCACAGGGAACAGCATCAAGAGCGATGCCAGCGGGGACCGCTCAGTCGGTTCGAGCGCCGAAGATCGCCGTGCCGCCGCGGACCAGCGTGGCGCCTTCCTGGATGGCGGCCTCGAAATCACCGGACATGCCCATGCTCAGCTCGGGCAACGGAAGCCCGCAGGCCGTCGCCGCCGCGTCGCGCAGTTCCCGCAACGCGGCGAACGTCCGCCGCAATTCGGCCTCCGGATCGCCGAAGCGCGCCATGGCCATCAGGCCCCGCAGTTCGAGGTGATCCAGCGCCGACACCACACAGGCTACGTCGGACACCTGCTCGCAGGCAAGGCCGTCCTTCTGGGATTCTCCGGTGACGTTGACCTGCAGCAGCACCGGCTGGACGATGTCCAGCGCGCCGGCCCGGTGGTCGAGTCGCTCGGCCAGCGCCGACGAATGCACGCCGTGAACCAGCGCGAAACGCCCGACGGCCCGGGCCGCCTTGTTGCGCTGGAGATGGCCGATGAAGTGCCAGCGGATAGGCGCCGCGGCCGCACCCAGGCGGGTCGCGATGTCGTCCTGGCGCGGCAGGGCGTCCTGGATGCGGTTCTCGCCCAGATCCAGCTGGCCGGCGGCGACCGCCGCTTCCACCAGCGGCAGGTCGATGCGCTTGGTCACGGCGACCAGGCGCACGGCATCCTCACAACGACCAGCGCGAGCACAGGCCGTGGCCATGCGCTCGCGCAAACGGTCGAGATTTCCAGCGATGTTGATCTCGGGCATGATCGCCCTTCCGGCTACCGCCAGCGCAGCACCCGGGTCTCGGGGTCGAACTCGAGGGAGACCGCGGCCGGTTGTTCGCTGTCGTGTTCCTTGAGAATCTGCACGCGGACCTGGTTGTGAAGCGGCTGCAGGCTGAGGATCACCGCCAGGTTCTCCTCGTGCCAGGCCACCTCGCGCGGGATGCCGCGATCGTCGAGTTCCTGCCCCTCGCGGTGCAGGTTGCTGCCGGTCCAGATCTCGGCGTCGATCTCCTTCGCGAGATCGCGGACGCCCTGGATCTCCCAGTCCTCGCTGTACTCGAAGCGCCGTGCCGTCCATGATCACAATGTCGGGCTTGAAGCCGGCGCCGTCGCGCAGGAAGGCGATGGACTGCTTGAGCTTGTCCAGGGTGAAGGTCTCGCTGTTGTAGACCAGGATGTGCCGGTGGCGATCCACCTCGAGCCGGCGCTCCATCATGTTGTCGAGATCGAACTGCTTGGCCATGGCCTTGAGGACCTGATCGTAGTAGGCCCGGACGTGCTCGATGTTCTCCTTGGTGGAGATGTGCAGCACACTCTGCCCCTGCAGCAGACGATCCAGGGCTATACCGATCAGGAAGCCGGTCTTGCCGACACCGGTGCGCGAAAGGACCACGCCGAAGTTGCCGCGACCGAGGCCGCCGCCCAGCGCCCGTTCCAGCACGCGCACCGCGCTCTTATCGAAGACATTCATGCTCATGCTCCCGAATCTACTTGCCCTTGGATCGCTTATCCAGGTAATCCTTGCGCAACTCCTCGGCGGCCTCGCGGGGCGCCGGCGCGTAGCGCGCGAACTCCATGGTGAACTCGGCCTTGCCCGCGGTCGCCGACCGCAGGACACTGGCGTAACCGAACATCTCGGACAGCGGCACGTGCGCGTCGATCCGCACGAAACCCTCGTCCTCGGTCGTGCCGACGATGATGCCGCGGCGCTGCATGAGCGTCTTGAGCACCTCGCCCTGCAGCTCGCCCGGACCTTCCACCGACACCATCATCAGCGGTTCGAGAACCACCGGGTGACCGCTGGTGTACGCCTCGCGGAACGCCATGCGGCAGGCCGTCGCGAAAGCCATGTCCGAGGAGTCGACCGTGTGGCTGTCGCCGTCCTCGAGCACGACGTGCAGGCCCTGCACCGGCGCGCCGATGAACGCACCCTCGACCATGCAGCCCTCGAAGCCCTTCTTGCAGGCGCCGATGTACTCGGTCGGAATCCGGCCGCCGACGACCGCGCTCTCGAAGTGGAACTCGCCGTCCTCGCTGGGCTCGATGCGGCCGATGACCTTGGCGTACTGGCCCGAGCCACCGGTCTGCTTGCGATGCGTGTAGTTGAACGACACGGGGCTGGTCATGGTCTCGCGGTACGCCACGCGCGGGGCGCCCGTGGTGACCTCGGCGCCGAACTCGCGGCGCATGCGCTCGACGTAGACGTCCAGATGCAACTCGCCCATGCCACGGATGACGGTGTCGTTGGTCTCGGGATCCACGGCGGTGCGGAACGTGGGATCCTCACGGGTGAACCGGTGCAACGCCTTGGCCATCTTGGCCTGGGACTTGTTGTCCACCGGCACCACGGCCAGGGACACGACCGGTTCCGGCACGTGCATGCTGGTCAGGCTGATCTGGCTGCCGGCGGTGAAGGTGTCGCCGCTGGCGCAGTCGATGCCGAAGAGCGCGACGATGTCGCCCGCGGACGCCGACTCGATGTCCTCCATCTGGTCGGCGTGCATGCGGCCGAGCCGTCCCACCTTGACCTTCTTGCCGGTGCGCGTGTTGACGATGTCGCTGCCCTTGTGGACGACGCCCTGGTAGAGGCGGATGTAGGTCAATTGGCCGTACGGTCCGTCCTCCAGCTTGAACGCGTGGGCGATCACCTCGCCCTCGGAGTCGTTGCTCAGCACGAAGCTGCGCTCCTCGCCGCCGCGCAGGATCTCCAGCGCCTCGTTCTCGATGTCGGTCGGGCAGGGCAGGTAGCGGATCACGGCGTCGAGCAGGAGCTGCACGCCGCGGTTCTTGTAGGCGGAGCCGAGGAAAACCGGCGTCAGCTCGTTGGCGAGCACACCGCGACGCACGGCCTCGTGGATCAACTCCTCCGTGACGTTCTCTTCGAGCATGGCCTCCATGAGCTCGTCGCTGAACATGGAAACAGCGTCCAGCATGAGCTCGCGGCGGGCCTCGGCCTCGATCCGGAGGTTCTCCGGGATCTCGGTCCAGACGATCTTCTCGCCGCTGTCGCCCTCGAAGCGGGCGGCCTGCATGCGGACCAGGTCGATGACGCCTTCGTGCGCGGCTTCCAGGCCCAGCGGCAACTGCATCATGACGGCGTTGTGGCTGAGTTTCTCGCGAAGCTGGTCGGTCACTCGCATGGGGTTGGCGCCGGAGCGGTCGCACTTGTTCACGAACGCCAGCCGGGGCACCTTGTAGCGCTTCATCTGACGATCCACCGTGATGGACTGCGACTGCACGCCGGCGACCGAGCAGAGCACCAGGACCGCACCGTCGAGCACCCGCAGCGCACGTTCCACCTCGATGGTGAAGTCGACGTGCCCGGGCGTGTCGATGATGTTGATGTTGTGGCCGTCCCAGTCGCAGTTGGTGGCCGCGGACTGGATGGTGATCCCGCGTTCGCGCTCCAGATCCATGGAATCCATGGTGGCGCCGACGCCGTCCTTGCCCTTGACCTCGTGGATGGCGCGGATGCGGCCGGTATAGTAGAGGATTCGCTCGGTCAGCGTGGTCTTGCCCGAATCGATGTGGGCGCTGATGCCGATGTTGCGGACCCTGCTCAGGTCGGTGGTCATGGTGGTCTGTCCCTTTTGGCCCGCTCGTGGCGGACGTTCCAGCCGCGATTGCGGCGCATACAGAGAAGGCTGGCAGCGGCCAACCTCCGGAGAATCGCACTGTAGTGGCGCGAGAACCGGGCGGAAATTAAGCGCAGCGTCGCCTCTCGGCAAGGTCGAAGACGAAAACTTACCCGATTCCGACCGGATCAGGACCCGATACGGCGCAGAAAATGCGGGCTCGTTCCGTGCACTCCGTAGCCGATCTCCTCGCCGATGGCGACCACCGAACGCTCCAGTGCGACACAGCTTTCCTGAGAACTCTCGTCCAGCCCCGGCTTGCCGTCGTAGAGCTGGTAGCCGCGTCGGAAACGCGTGTCGGTGACGTTGGGCATGAGAACATTCGCGCCCGCGAGCAAACCACGCTCGCGCCCCCGCCCGCCAAGCGCCTGGAGGGCCGTGGTCGAGGCGATGTTCACGTCGCGCAGCGCCAGGCGTGCGCAGGCTATCATTTTCAGCCCCAGCTCCAGCTGCCGCTCGCGGATCGTCTCGAAATCCCCCAGGCTGTCGGCCATCGGCGTGTCCTGGCACGGGATGAACGGCCCCATGCCGATCATGTCGATGTCCCGCTCGCGCATGAAGAGCACGTCGCGCGCGAGATCCTCCATGGTCTGTCCGGGCAGGCGGATCATGACCCCGGTGCCGACCTGGTAGCCGCACCGCCGCAGCCGGGCGAGGGACTCGAGCCGGTCCTCGTAGCTCTGCCCGTCGGCATGGATGGATGCGAAGAGGTCGCGGTTGGTGGTCTCGATCCGCAGCAGGTAGCGATGGGCGCCGGCCCGCCGCCAGCGCCGGAACGTCTCCTCGGTCTGCTCCCCCAGCGACAAGGTCACGCCGATCCCGCCGCCGGTGATCTCCTGCATCCCGAGCAGGATCCGCTCGACGTAATCCAGAAAAACGCGATCGGACCGCTCCCCACCCTGCAGCACGGCCGATCCGAACCCCTGCTCCCACGTCCAGCGCGCTGCGGCGAGCACCTCGTCCTCGTC
>CAZJMO010000189.1:0-3669 GCA_964547085.1 uncultured Fibrobacteraceae bacterium
ACGACCTGTCCGGGCTGCGGGCGGTGACGCTCGGCGACGACCTGGTGCATGATGCCCTCGCCGCGTTCGTACAGCGTGAGGTCGTGCTTGCGGCAGTAGGCGCGCAGGCGCAGGTGTCGGTCGCGGTAGGCCGGGGTCGGGGCCGGAAGGCCGTGGTCGAGGGTCACGACGACCTGATCGCCGGACATGGCGGGAACGGCGTCATGCGGCAGGGCGTCGAGAAATTTTCCGCCGGAACCGTCGTGGACCAGGAGCAGATCGACGGGCAAGGAAAGCGTGTCGCCGACGGTAACGGCGTTGCGGCCGGCGGCGCGGGCAAGGAGTGTTTCGATGGGGTTCATGAGCGCCTCCGGAGGTAGGGGGCGGGGGCAGCCGTGGCCGCCCCCGCCGTCGTCGACGGACTAGATCATACCCACGGTCCACATCACGTAGACCGCGATGAAGGAGGAGATACCGCCCACGAGCGTGGCGCCGCCATAGCTAAGGATGGCGTCCTTGACCTTCATGCCGGAGAGCGAGGTGCAGATCCAGAAGTAGGAGCTGTTGACGTACTTGATGATCACGGAGCCCGAGGCGCCGGAGAGCATGGCTGCTTCCGGGCTCAGGCCCAGGTCACCCAGCATGGGGGCGACCAGCGAACCGGCCGTGATCACGCCGACGGTCGTCGAACCGGTGATCATGTTGCCGATGACGCCCATGACGAAGGGCAGGAAGATCGCCGGAACACCGGTGGTTGCGAAGAAGTCGGCCACGGACTTGACGGCCGGCGTACCCTTCAGGATGGCGCTCAGCGAGCCGCCCAGACCGGTGACCACGAGCATCATGGCCGAGACGCGCAGGGCATCCTCGATCCACTTGTTCGTCGCCAGGGCCTTGTCTTCGGGCTTCTTGATCAGCAGGTAGCCGAGGAAGCAACCGATGGTCAGGGCGATCACCGGCCAGCCGATCAGGCTCAACACCGCGAGGGCGGGATGGCCCGCAGGAAGGGTCAACTTCGCCACGCTCTGGGCGGCGATCAGCAGGATAGGCACGGCAATGGGTGCGTAGCTACCCCAGGTGGAAGGCAGCGGAGTGGCCTTGTTTTCGGCGTCGGTACGGTCGAGGAAGGTGTTGCCGACGAACTGGCTGTCGGGCGGGCAGTTCTTGTCGAGCCGGGGGCCGACCACGAACTGACCCCAAGCCCAGGACGCGAGAGCGCCAAAGAGGCAGGCCAGCGAACCGAAGATCATGCACTTCCCGATGTCCGCACCCACGAGGGCGGCTGCGGCCAAGGGGCCGGGCGTGGGCGGCACGATTGCGTGCGTCAACTGCAGCGCGCCCACCAGACCGGTCGCCATGGTGGACATGCCGACACCCATCGCCGCAGCCGCACTGTGAACCAGCGGGTTGAGGATCACGTAGGCGACGTCCGAGAAGATGGCGACACCGAGGACGAAGCCGGCCAGCGTCAACGCCAGCGGCATCCGCTTCTTGCCCACCATCTTGATCATCGACTTGGTGATCGTCTCGATCGCGCCGGTGTGCTTGAGGTATTCGGCGATGATCGAGCCGAGGACAATGATCACGCCGATCTTGCCTAGGGTCTTGCCGAACCCGTTCTGGAAGGCGCTGATGAAGTTGTTGGTCTGGACCCCGGGAATGATCCCGAAGAGCAGGATGGGCAGCAACAGCGCGCTGAATACGTGCCATTTCCATTTCGCGATGAGCAGCAGCAGGATCACGATCACGGCCAGGAAACCGATCAGGGTCACTGCAGGGTTCATCAGAACAGCTTTTGCGGGGTCCATATGCTCCTCCAGGGGCTTGGAAGTTTGGATGGGCGAGAACGAACCGATCCTATAGTAGTGTGTCCAGAACGTCTACGCATAACGTGATATAAACTGGTGCCTTATGGGTGTTCCGAGAGCCGTTACGGACCTGACGTGTAACGGTAAGCCCGCATTACAGTTACGTGAAATCCCTTATCCTCTTTTTTTTTGCTGAAAACGGTATCAATTTGCCCGAAACCACGGAGTCGTGCTCTCCGAACCGGTGCCGATGTCGGCGCACGAATTTGTTCTTGACGGGGGTATACTATTTCCCCACAATTCGTATATCTCGGCGAAACAGTTTCTGCGTCAAAGGGAAGTCCATGAAAGTCCACGACGAACACGTGATCGCCCGGGTTCTCGACACCACGGTCAATCTCATCCTGGTTCGAGGCGCCCGGGGCTGGAGCATGGACGAGCTTGCCGTGCGATCGGGCCTGTCCAAGCGGACGCTCTACAAGATCGTGGGCTCGCGCGACGAGTTGCTCGAATGTGTCGTTCTGCGTCAGATGCAGAAAGGCCTCGACGTGCTCGTCGGTCTGGTGGCTGCCGAGGCCGACGCGGCGCGGGCGCTGGCCCGACTCACGTTGAGTGCCGCGAGCACCGTGAGCTCGTTCGCGCTCGTGGGCTTGATCCGGGACCTGGAGCGCCGGTATCCGGCGCTTGCGGTCAAGGTGCAGGAACTGAAACGTCGTCGGACCGAACCGGTCCTCACGATTCTCCAGCGCGGCATGAACAAGGGTGCGCTGCGGGCGGACGTGGAACCGGAATTCGTCACCCAGCTCGCCTTCGGGATCATCGGTACCTGTGTCGCCGAGGGCTATCGCGGTTCGGACCTGCACCGACGACTCACCCAGGGATTCGACCTGCTCTGTCGCGGCCTGCTGGCCGATGCTGCGGCGCTCAGCCGCTATGAGGAGGCTCTGGCATGAGGTGCGTTCTCCTGTTGTTGACGCTCTTCCTGGTCACCGGTCCGACGCTGGCCGCAGCCACGACCATCGGTCTGGTCACCGACGGCGATCGCGAACTCGATGCGCGCCTCGCCGACGCGGTCACCGCCGCCCTGCGTGATCTCCTGGACGACCCTGTGATCCTGCAAAGCAACGGCGACGGCACACCCGAGGGTGCGCCGGTCGCGCTGGAGGCGGCGCTGGCCGACCCCGCGATCGACCTGGTGATCGCCGCCGGCTATCACGTCTCGCACGCGGCGCTACGGCTGGACGCCGTGGGCAAGCCGCTCGTGGCGCCGTTCGCACTGGATGCCGGTCCGGCGGCCGGCGAGGGACCGGACAACCTCAGTGCCCTGAGCGCACCCGGCGCCCTGTCGCGCCACATCGACCGATTCCGCGAGGTGACGCCGACGCGGCGCCTGGCGCTCGTGGCGCCGCCGGCGATGTTGACCGGGACGACGGTCGCGGCGGAACTGACGCGCGCGCGGCCCGATCTTGCCGTGTTCCTGGTGCCTGTGGCGCAGGACGCCGCCCCGAGCGCGATCGTCGCCGCGGTTCCGGCAGCGGCCGACGCCGTGCTGGTGCTGCCCCTGGGCCTGTCCGACACGGATCTGCGCGACCTCGCGGTCGGCCTGCGCGATCGCGGATTACCCGCCTTCTCCTTCCTCGGCGACGCCGACGTGGCGCGCGGCTTCCTCGCCGGTCTGGACACCGATGTCCGCCTGGACCGGCTGGCACGCCGCACGGCGCTGCATGTGCGCCGGATCATGGCCGGCGAAATCCCCGGTACCTTGCCGACAGCGGTATCGCTGGACGGCGCCCTGCATCTGAACGTGAGCGTTGCCCGGGCGCTCGGCCTCACCTTGGATCGCGACGTTCTCCTCGACGCGGTGCTCGAGAACGATGACTCG
>CAZJMO010000189.1:3679-7160 GCA_964547085.1 uncultured Fibrobacteraceae bacterium
TGGCCTTCAGCCGGCAGGTGCTGCGCGGCCTCGCGCTGGAGAAGCTGGACGATCGCAACGCCGCCGGGTTCTGGCAGGAACTGATCGGCGGCGCCCGCGACCTCTACCAGCGGCCGGCGGTGGAACTGGCGCTGGCGATGAACCGGGATCTGCGAGCCGGAGACGCCGCCGTGGCGGCCGGCGAGCAGTCGGTGGCACGGGCGTGGTCGGTCCTGTTGCCGCAGGCGGAGGTGGGCACCGTCGGCCTGGTGATCGACGAGGACCGCGCCGACGCGAGCTTCGGGACGCAGGCCGAGCAGTCGGTGATCGCGCGCGCCGGCGTGACCCAGGTGATCTATTCGGACAAGGCCCGCGCCGGCGTAGCGATCCAGAAGCATGTGCAGGAGGCGCGGGTCCGCGAGCTGGACGGTCGGCGTCTGGACGTGGCGCTGGAGACCGGGTTGGCCTGGCTGAATGTCGAACGCGCCGGCACGCTGGCCTCGATCCGTCGACGCGACCTGCGCCGCACCCGCACCCATCTGGATATGGCCCGCGTGCGCGAGACGCTCGGTGACGCCGAACCGGCCGAAGTGCTGCGCTGGCAAGCCGAAACTGCATCCCGCCGCGACGATCTGGTGCGCGCGGAGAGCCGCCTGTCCCTGGCCCGCATGGAGCTGAACCGTCTCCTGGACCGTCCCCTCGACGCGCCGCTGAACGTGCAGGCCGACATCGACACGATGCTCGCCGCCGACTGGCTCCACGACACGCTGGCCGCCGGTCACGACCTCACCGAACTTCACGCCCGCCTCCGCGAGGAGTCCCGCCGCGGTGCGCCCGAACTGGCGGCGCTGCGGGAAGGGCTTGCGGCGCAGGAACGGGCGTACTCGGCCGCCGGGCGCGCGTACTGGCTGCCCACGGTCGCGCTCCACGGCGAGGTCGGGCGGCTTCTGGTGCGCGAGGGCGCCGGGGCTGATCCGGCCAGCATCACCGTGCCGATGCTCGGGACCCTGACCTTCGACCAGCCGGACGACACCGACTGGAGCGTGAGCCTGTCGGCCAGCCTGCCGCTGTTCGAGGGCGGCGCGCGTAAGGCGGACCGGCTGGAGGCGCGGCGCAACATGACGCTCTACCGCGAACGACTCGCTGCGGCCGAGGCGCGGATCGACCTGCGGGCCGGGGCAGCGCTCGAGAACGCCGCTGCCGCCGCCGCCGGAATCGGTCACCGCCGCGAAGCCGCTGCGGCCGCGGAGGAAGGCCTGGCGATCATGACCGACGCCTACGGCGTGGGCGCCGTCGGCGTTCTCGATCTGCTCGACGCCCAGACGCGCGCGGCCAACGCCGCCGCCGCAGCTGCGGACGCCGTTCACGACTACCTGGCCCAGTCGCTGCGCGTCCAGCGCGCGACGGGGCGGTTCCTCATCCTGTCCGCCAAGGAGACCGAATGATGCGCACACCCATTCGTTCCCGCGCGATCCTCGCGCTGCTGCTGCTGACGAGCCTGTTCATGGGCTGCCGCAGCGCCGAGGAATCCGCGCCGGCGGTTCGGCCGGTCCGCGCCGTGCAACTGACCGCAACAGGCGCCGCCGTGACGCGCGAGTTCCCCGGCGTCGTGCAGGCCGTCCGGGAGACCAAGCTGGCCTTCCGCGTGGCCGGTCCGATCGAAGAGATCCTGGTCGATGAGGGCGCGAGCGTGACCACGGGGCAACTCGTGGCCCGGCTCGACCCGCGCGACTACCAGGTGCGCGTCGACGCCGCCGGCGCCCGCTGCCACGAACTGGCCGCCCAGCTCGAACGGGTCCGCGCCATGTACGAGAACGGCCACGTCGCGCGCGCCGACCTCGACCGCATCCAGGCCGGCCACGACATGGCCGCCGCCGAACTCCGCGCCGCAGAGAACGCGCTGCACGACACACGGCTGCTGGCGCCGTTCGACGGTCGGGTGGGACTGCAGCTGTCGGAGGAGCACGACGTGGTGGCGGCGGGGCAGCCGATCCTGACGTTTCTCGACGCGGCGGGTGTGGAGGTTCGCGCCGGCGTGCCCGAGGATCTGATGGTCGCCGCCGACTCGTTCGGAAACTTCGAGGTCCGCCTGGAGTCCTGGCCCGGCCGTGTGTTCCCGGCGCGGCTGCGCGAGCTGGGTCGGCGTCCGCAGCCGGTGAACCAGACGTACGCCCTGACTGTGGTGCCGGACCTTCCCGCAAACGTGAACGCGCTGGCCGGCATGACCGCCCGTGTGCGCTTCACACACGATCCGCAGGACGGCGGCGCCGGATTCGTCGTTCCGTTGACGGCGATCGCCAACGGCGCGGATCACCGCTCCCGCGTCTGGATCTACGACCCCGTGACCGGAAAGGTCGGCGCGCGCGAGGTCGCCGTCGGCCGGCTCAACTCGGCGGGCGTGGCCGTTGTCGGCGACCTGCGCGAAGGCGACTGGCTGGTCACCGCCGGCGCCAACGTCCTGGTCGAGGGACAGCAGGTCCGACTGCTCGAGGCGCCGGCCGCTTCGAATGTCGGGGGTGCGATGTGAATCTGCCTGCGTTGGCGATACGATACCGAGTGGTCGTGAACTTCACCGTCGTGTTGCTGGTCCTGGGCGGCATCTACGCGTACCGGAATCTGGGTAAGCTGGAGGACCCGGAGTTCACGGTGAAGGAAGCCCTGGTGGTGACGACCTGGTCCGGCGCCACGCCGCACGAGGTCGAGCAGCAGGTCACCGACGTGATCGAGCGCGCCGTGCAGGCGGCCGAAGGCCTGGACGAGATCGAGTCGCTCTCGCGCGCCGGCGTGTCGATCGTCAAGGTTTCCATGAAGGAGAGCTACCGTGCCGGCGACATGCCGCAGCTCTGGGACGGCCTGCGCCGCAAGGTCAACGACTGCCAGGGCGCGTTGCCCGTCGGCGCCGGACCGAGCAACGTGCACGACGACTACGGGGACGTGTTCGGGATCTTCCTGGCGCTGACAGGCGACGGGTTCTCGCTGGCCGAACTGGGTGAGTATGCGGAGTACGTCCAGCGCGAGTTGCTGCTGGTGGACGATGTGGCGCGCGTCGAGTTGTACGGCGAGCGGACCGAGGTTGTCGAGGTCGTGCCCTCGCGGTCGCGCATGGCGCAGATGGGCGTGCATCCGGGGATGATCGTGGCCACCCTGAATGCCCAGGACCGCGTGGTGCGCACCGGTTCGCTGGACGCCGGCGACCTGCGCGTCCGCGTGCGGCCGAGCGGCAGTTTCGACGGCCTGGACGCCATCGGCGACCTGGTTCTGCAGGGCGCGCCCGACGCGCCGATCCTCCTGCGTGACGTGGCCGATATCCGCCGCGCGACGCTCGATCCGCCGCAGCGCATCATGCGGTACGACGGCCGCGACGCCCTGGGTATGGGTGTGAGCGTGGCGTCCGGCGGCGACGTCGTGGCGCTGGGCGAGGCCGTGCGCGCCCGCCTGGACGAACTGGTCGCCGACCTGCCCGTCGGCATCGAGGTGCACACGATCTACGACCAGCCGGCGC
>CAZJMO010000190.1:0-6474 GCA_964547085.1 uncultured Fibrobacteraceae bacterium
GGCCGTCGGCGGCACGCCTCTGATCGCCGCGCTGCCAGGCGCCACCGAGTTGCTGGCCAAGCCCCTGGCCGCGAGCGCCCCGTCGGGCGGCGGCGGGCTGAGGGGCATGGCCGGCAAGGTCCTGGGCGGCAACCTGGGCCAGGGTCTGAACCTGGTCGGCATGCTGAAGGGCGCCGGCCTGGACTCGAGCAACTCCGGTCACTTCGTCGAAATGTTGATGGGTTTCGCCCGCAACCACGCCGGCCCGGAACTGGTCGGTCGTGTCCTGAAATCCATGCCCCAGCTCGCCAAGCTGATGGGCTGACCACCGTCATCGCGACGATCACGGGCATGCTCGCCCAATCCGAAAGGAACACCGAACCATGACGTACAAGATCACCGACATCGAAGGCATCGGCCCCGCCTACGCCGAGAAACTGACCACCGCCGGCATCACCACCACCGACGATCTGCTCGACCGCTGCGAGTCGCCGGCCGGCCGCAAGACCGTCGCCGACGAGACCGGCATGAGCGCGTCTCTCCTGCTGAAGTGGGCCAACCGCGCCGACCTCATGCGCATCAGCGGGGTCGGGACGCAGTTCGCCGAGCTGCTCGAGACCGCCGGCGTGGACACCATCAAGGAGCTCCGCACCCGCAACGCCGAGAACCTGACCGCGAAGATGATCGAGGTCAACGAGGAGAAGAAGCTGGCGCGCACGTCACCGGCCGCCACCACGGTGGAGGGCTGGGTCAACCAGGCCAAGACCCTGGGCCCGCGCATTTCCCATTAGTTGACCGGACGCGTGGCCCGCAGTGGTCACCATCACCGCGGGGCGGCGGTCGGAGAACGCTTCGACCACCGCCACGCCTCGCAACCTGGAACGGCTCGCTAGTACCAGTCCAGCAACCGGACCTCGGCGTCCACCACCAGCGCGTCGAGATCGGCGAACGTCCCGTCCTTGTTCCGGTAGTGGTAGGGGTAGACGACCTTCGGCCCGATCATCTCCACGGCCCTGACCGCCTGCGCCACCGACATCGTCCAGGGCAGGTTCATGCAGAGGAACGCGGCGTCCACAGATTCCAGATCCGCCATCTCCGGGATGTCCTCCGTGTCGCCGCTGACGTAGACCCGGAAACCCGCCAGGTCGATCACGTACCCGTTGTCCCGACCGCGTGGATGGAACCCCAGGCGGCTCTCGGTCCGGTTGTACGCCGGGACCGCCGTCACGGTGATGCCGTGCGCTGTCGTCGTTTCGCCGTTGTGCAGCGCGATCGGATCGTTGGCGGGGATCGCCTCGGCGACATCCGGCGACGTGATGATCACGGTGTGTTCGCCGGCCAGGTGGCGCACGAGGTCCGCGTCGAAATGGTCGCCGTGGCGATGGGTGACCAGGATCACGTCCGGCTGCGGCTGACCCTGCAATCGCCGCTGGTCGCCGACCGGATCGACCGCGACGGTCAGGCCGTTCCACTGCATCACGAACGACGCGTGTTCGACAGGGTGGATCACCAGCGGGCCACGCGCGGTCTCCAGCGTGTCCGCGTCCGCCGGCGCTTCACCCGCGAGGGTGACGCCGACCAGCATCGACCAGACGATTGCAACCCCGAGCAACCGCATCATGCGGCCCATCCACGGCTAACGGCGTTCATCGGATCCTGTCCGTTCATGAGCGTCCTCCCGAGAGTCGGCGCCGGTGTGCGTATCAGCACCGGCCGATCGAGCCTGCCAGACCCGGCACAAGCGGTCCACCCCTGTTTCAGAACAACGAACGCGGCGGAACCCTCGGGGGTTCCGCCGCATCCGGAATCACGCCTGTCTCGGCGTCTACTCGAACAGCGTCTTGATCCCGGACCACGTCGATTCCGTGGTCGGAACGATCACGAACGCGAAGTTGCCGCGGATGGCGCCGTCGGGCCAAGCCTCGCTGTAGATCTGGATGAACAACTCGTCGGACTCCAGCGCGGCGATGATGTCCGCGTCGTAGTCCATGGTGAGCGCCATGGGTGTGCCCGTCGGCAGGTCCAGCATCTTGGCCCCGACCATGTCCGGTAACCCGCGCATCAGACAGACACCCGTCTGCGGCGTGTCCAGACCCGCGAAGTTCAGCGTCAAATCCGCTGCGGTTCGTCCATCATTGATGATCAGAGTGGCCTGGCCGTAAGCAGAGGCCCCACTGCTCGGCTGCACCAGTTCGGGAGTTAATTCGGCCTCGTAGATCGTCGCCGCCATGGCCGATCCGGCCGCGAGCGCCAGAACGGCAAGAAAAACAGAGATCTTTCGCATGCGCACCATTTCTTGACCTCCAGAACAGATCATAAGCATCAAGGTGGAAAAAATCATACCATCGCACGAATAGTAGGTCCAGCAAAAAGATCACACTATATGTATATTTCTACCGGTCCCAAATGTCCTCGACCAGACCACGGACAGAGACGGGATCGTGCGTCGGCGCCTTGCAGATACCCTGAAGGCAGACGTACGCCACCGCAGTTCCGTCTGTTGCGGTCTTACCTCCCAGGGCCGGAGCCAGATCCAGCAGCTGCAGCGGCGCTCCATCGCGTGGCAGCGGCGTCACCACCACGCCGGGCGAGAGCCTTGACGCAGCGGCTTGATAGAGCTCGACAGTGGTCGCCGCGTCCGGATCCCCGGCCACGACCACGTCGTGCAGCGGACCCTGTAAACGCAATGCGGCGTCGAGCCAGCCGGCCATCTCCAGGCCGGCGCGATCCAGCAGCCCAGCCTGTGCGGCGAGTTGCTTCCGGGCTTCGTCCAGCAGGTCCGTGCGGCCGGTGAGCGCGCCGCAGGTGACCAGGACATCGACCGTCGCGGATGCGCCCGCCGGGATCACGTTGTCGAAGAGATCGAGCCGGCGACCGAGCGGTGCGGAAACATCCACGGCGGAAATATACCAAGCCCCCCTATCACGAGCAAACCGTTCTCGTATTCTCGCGAGTAAACCGGTCGCGCGCGCCAGATGATCGACCGAACCGCTGATCTGGTACAGATCCAGCAGCCCCCGCGCGAGCAGGGCGTGGTCGTCCAGGACGCCGGGCCCGGAGGGACGACCGTCGTTGCTGGCGCGGTGCACGCCGTCGTCCTTGGAGCGGTGGATACGGTCGAGATAATCCGCGATCTTCTCCGCCCGCGCCCGGAAATCCTCCCGACCGGTCGCCATCCACCCGCGCGCAAAGGCCGACAGCGCCAGGCCGTTCCACGCGGTGACGATCTTGCGGTCCAGGCCGGGCGGCGTCCGCGCGTCGCGCACGCGGCGCAGGGTGTCGCGATGACGGTCGAAGAGCGACGCCGCAGCGGCCGGATCACGGCCGTGCCGTCGCGCGACCGCGTCGATGTCCACGCGACGCGTGACCACGCTCGCGCCGTGTTCGAAGTTGCCGTCGGCGCCGACGCCCAGCAGGTCCGCCAGGAGCGGCCCGTCCGCCTCGCCCACCGCGGCGATGATCTGCGCCGGGGTCCAGACGTAGTACGTGCCCTCCTCGCCGCCGCTGTCGGCGTCGAAGCTGGCGTAGCAGGCGCCGCCCGGATCGCACATGTCGCGGTCGAGGAACTCGAGGACATCCACGCCCACGGCCGTCAGGTCGGGTCGATCGAACGCAGCTCCGGCCTCGAGGAAGAGACAGGCGAGCTGGGCGTTGTCGTAGAGCATCTTCTCGAAGTGCGGCACGGTCCAGTCGGCATCGACGGTGTAGCGGTGGAAGCCGCCGCCCACGTGATCGCGCAGACCGCCGCCGGCCATGGCGTCGAGCGTCTGCTCGACCATCGCCCGCAAGGCGTCGTCCCGGGTGCGCCGAGACCAGTCCAGCAGGAACCGCCAGCGTACCGGCGTCGGGAATTTCATGGGACCGGCGAAACCGCCGTGCCGTCGGTCGAAGCGCTCGCCGGCGCCGGCGACGACGCGGGCCAGGAGATCACGGTCCACGACAACGTCCGCCGACGCGGCGGGATCCGGCTCGGCGAGGATGCGCTGGGTCACGTCGCCTGCCTGGCGTTCGATGTCGGCGCGGCGCGTGGTCCAGAGCTCGTCGATCCGCCCGAGCAGCTCGAGGAAACGGTCGCGCGGGATGTAGGTGCCGCCGAAGAACGGCTGCAGATCCGGCGTCAGGAAGACCGACATCGGCCAGCCGCCGCCGCCGGTCATGAGTTGCACGGCCTCCATGTAGGTGGCGTCGATGTCGGGCCGCTCCTCGCGGTCGACCTTGATGCAGACGAACGAACGGTTGAGAACGGCGGCGACGTCGTCGTGCTCGAAGACCTCGTGCTCCATGACGTGGCACCAGTGGCACGACGCATAGCCGCTGCTCAGGAAGATCGGACGGTCCTCCCGTCGGGCGAGAGCGAGCGCCTCCTCGCCCCACGGAAACCAGTCCACCGGGTTGCGCGCATGCTGCTGAAGGTAGAGCGAGGTCTCGTCGCGCAGGCGGTTGCCGGTGCGACGGACTTCGGTCGGCGTCCGACGGCCGGCGGCGATGTCCATGGTGTCTCCCCCGCAGCCCGTGGCCGCGAACAAGGCGATCGCGAACCGGGCGTGTCGCGATCGCATGTGGATGCTCCCGTTTTCATGACTTGCGGCCGGCGGCCGGTGACGATTGTATATGTATACCGTTATAGTACGGTTTCAACAACTCCGGTCCTTATCCGATGAACAGGAGACGTTCACGATGATCAATCTCAGCGACACCGCGGCTGCGGAGTTCCACCGTTTGATGGCCGAGCAGAAGCTCGAGGAAGCGTTCGTCCGCATCGGCGTGGCGTCGGGCGGCTGCTCCGGCCTCCAGTACAACATGGACTTCGACCCGGCCGTGAGCGACGGCGACGCAGTCTTCGACCATCCCGGCGGCCTCAAGGTGGTCTGCGACAAGAGCGCGCTGGTCTACCTGGACGGCCTGAACGTCGACTTCTCCAAGGCGCTCATGGGCGGCGGGTTCCGCTTCGAGAACCCCAACGCCGCCCGCAGCTGCGGCTGCGGCACCTCCTTCCGCCTCTGATCCCGCGGGAATCCGGACAATTTCGGGCTGGCGATTCCTTGAAATTCACTATTAAATGATGCGCGGACCGGGCCGGCTCCGCTCGGTCGGCGCCTGCACCCCCAAGTCCCTGGTCACCGGAAGGACGCCCGCCTTGGCCGACGACCACGCGAAGGGCCCCGAGTCCGCCTCGCCCGAGCCGGCGCCCGAGACGCCGCGCCCCGACCGTTTCCTGTTTCCGCGCTGGACCAACCTCCTGGGCCCAGCCTCGGCGGTGGTCGCCGTCGGCGGCGTGATCTATCTCACGGTCCTGTTGACGATGGCCTTCCACCCTCGCAACTCCGCGATCGGCTACGCCCCGGAGCAACCGGTGCCGTACAGCCACGCGCTCCACATCGGCGAACTGGGCCTCGACTGCCGGTACTGCCACACCACCGTGGAGACCTCCGCCCAGGCCAGCCTGCCCGCGGCCGAGGTCTGCATGAACTGCCACAAGACCGTGCACCCGGATAGTCCCAAGCTGCTGCCGGTACGCGAGTCCTACGCCACTGGCAAGGCCATCGGCTGGATCCGCGTGCACGACCTCGCCGACTTCGCCTACTTCGACCACAGCGCCCACGTCGGCGCCGGCGTCGGCTGCGTGAGTTGCCACGGCCGCGTCGATCGCATGGACGTGGTCAGCCAGCAGGAAAAGCTCACGATGAGCTGGTGCCTCGACTGCCACCGCGCCCCCGAGCAACACCTGCGCCCGCGCGAGCAGGTGACGGTCATGGACTGGATCCCCGACGAGGATCCCACCGTCCTGGGCCGCAAGCTGCGGGACATCCACGACATCAACCCGTCCACCGATTGCACGACCTGTCATCGCTAGTCGACGACGGAGGCACTCATGACCACGGCGAACGACACATCTCCCGACGGCCGCGGCTACTGGCGCAGTCTCGAGGAACTGGCCCGGAGCGATGATTTCCGGCAGCACGTGGAGAACGAATTCCCCGGCGGCATCGAACCTCCCGCCGAGGGTTTCAGCCGGCGCCGCTTCCTGCAGATCATGGCCGCGTCGGCCGCCATGGCCGGGATCGCCGGCTGCCGCTGGCCCGAGGAAACGATCGTCCCGTTCGACAAGCGCCCGGACGGCTACGTCCCCGGCGAGACCCGCAAGTTCGCCACGGCGATCGAGACAGGCGCGGTCGCCGTCCCGCTCCTGGCCACCAGCTACGACGGCCGCCCCATCAAGGTGGACGGCAACCCGGACCATCCGTGGAGCCTGGGCGCCACCGGCGCGCGCGAACAAGCCTCCGTGCTCGACCTCTACGACGCCGACCGCAGTCGCACGCCGGTCCGCCGCGAGCGGAACCACGAGAGCCGCGTCACCTGGGACGACTTCACGGCGTTCGCGGACGCGCATTTCCCGAAACTCGCCGACCACGGAGGCAACGGCCTCGCGCTCCTGACCGGCGCCTCCGGATCGCCCATCGGCGCCCAGGTGCCGGTATCCCAGACAATCATCTC
>CAZJMO010000190.1:6484-6950 GCA_964547085.1 uncultured Fibrobacteraceae bacterium
CTGCTCGAACCGCTGCAGGCCCGCTTCCCGCGCGCGCGGCGGTACGCGCATGAGCCCGTCGCCGACCGCGAACGCCTGGAGGGCGCGCGCCGCGCCTTCGGCCGCCCGCTGCGCGACGTGCCGCACCTCGAGCACGCGCGGATCATCGCCGACTTCGACGGCGACCTGCTGCACGCCCACCCCGCGGCGCTGCGCAACGCGCGCATGTTCGCCCGCGGCCGCCGCCCCCGGCGCGACCGCATGAATCGCCTCTACGTCTTCGAACCCACCGTCAGTCAGACCGGCACCGTGGCCGACCATCGCATCCCCACGGCGCAAAGCCGCGTCGGCACCGCGCTCACGGCGCTCGCGGCCGAGATCGTGACCGCGCAGGAAAAGCTCGCCGATCTCGAGGCGCATTGGCAGACCGAGCAGGCGCTCGTCGACGAGATCCGGTCCCTGCGCGAGATTTTGGCGCCACCGAAGG
>CAZJMO010000191.1:0-6928 GCA_964547085.1 uncultured Fibrobacteraceae bacterium
GAATCGCCGCGGTCGATCGACACCGCGTCCACGCCGACACCGGTGACGCCGAGGTCGATCAGCCAGAGCGCGGCGGCCTCGGTGAGCGCGGGGAAGTCGCGGAAATACGCATCGTCGCCCCAGAAACGCGACCAGCCGGTGCGAAGCAGCACGTACGCCTTGCCCGCGAGGCGGTCCTGGTGAGGCTGCAGATGCTCGACCGTGATGTCGCCGTCGTCGAGCGCGGTGACGTCCAGCACGGTGGCCGGGCCGAGGAACTGCGCGGCGGGAACGACGTCGAGCGTGCGGCCGCCGGCGAGCATGTGCGCCGGCGCGTCCAGGTGCGTGCCGGTGTGAGTCGTCAGGCGGATCTCGTGTTCGAGGAAGCCGTGCGCCTCGAGCGTGAACGGAACCGTGAACTCGGGCTGCGGCGTGCCGGGGAAGACCGGCATGTCGGGCGTGATGGCGTGGGTGAGGTCGATGACGTGCGGCGTGGCGATCATGGTCTGCTCCCGGTGACGATCAGTCGTTCGGACTCGATGCCGTACGGAGCGCCTTCGAGGTCGCCGTACAGCCGGATGCGCGAGAAGCCGGCGCGCTCGAAGAGGTCGTGCAGTTCCTGGCCGGAGTAGAGGCGCAGGCGGAACTCGAAGCTGCGGGCGCGGTCGTCCTGGATCACGGTCCATACGTTCCGGAGGCGGGTCCAGTTGTCGATTATTTCGTGACGCTGGACGAGGACCGTCCCGTCGGCCAGCTCGGTGGCGGCGGTCTCCCGGTAGATGCGGGCCAGGACCTCCTTGCCGGCCACGTCGACCACGCCGACGCCGCCCGGGCGCAGGCTCGCAAGCATGTTGCGCAGGACGGCCAGATCCTCTTCGCGGTCGTCGAAGTAGCCGAAGGACGTGAACATGTTGATCGCGAGGTCGAAGGCGTCCGGGCGCACGAAGTCGCGCATGTCCTGCCGGATCCACTCCACCTCGACCTCCGCCGCGGCGGCGCGGTCGCGCGCCTTGGACAGCAGGAACGGCGTGCGGTCGACTCCGGTGACGGTGAAGCCGCGGGTGGCCAGGGCGACGGCCCAGCGGCCGGGGCCGCAGCAGAGGTCGAGGGCGCGGTGGCCGGGCGGACGGGTTAGCGACAGGAACTGATCGACTCGCATCGCGGCTTCGGCCAGGCGGGAAGCCGGGAACATGAACGGGTAGAGCGTGCGCCAGTAGGCGTCGTTGTCGAACCAGGCGATGGGGCGATCGGCGGTCATGGCGACGTGCTCCTCGGAGTGGCGTGACGACGGATGGACCCGTCTCAACTTCCATGCCGCCGGCGCGTGTGTCAACGGACGCCGAGCTGCGTTCTTGATTTTGATCGCCCGTTTCCCGACGTGTCGGACCAAACGCCCGCGCGCCCGATCCCCGCCGCATCGCCGATTCCGTTTTGCGGCATCCCGATCGGGCAAGGAGACAACACCATGCAACTGAACCCGAAGACACTCGCCGTCGCCTTGATCCTGATCGTATGGATCATCACCACAGCCGGCCCTTCGCCGACATCGGCGACCGCCGCCCCACCTCCGCGCGACGCACAACCGGAGCTTGCGGTCGCCGCCCAGCCGCTGATCGCTGCGATCCAGGTCGTCCTCGACGCCCGCGACGCACAGCTGCGCAAGCTCACCGATGGTCTGAACTCCGCGACCGGATCGGCCCGCCTCGCCCTGGAACGGCAGATCGTCGATCTCAAACTGCAGACGCGTTGCGACATCCTGAACATCCAGATCCGCCACGCTCGGGCCGCCGGCCGTGAGGATCTCGCCACGGCCTACGAGGAACAGATCGCCCGGCTGACCGACCCGCCGCGCGCGGGCACGCCTCAACCCCGCACGGCGCCGACGCGGGAGGTCGGCCATGAATAGCCGCATAGTCACCCTGTCGGCCGCGATCCTGGTCTTGCTCTTGATCGCCACGGCCGCCGCGCAGGACGTCAACCTGACGCTGACCGACCGCTTCGGCTGGTACGCTCCGGTGGTCCCCAAAGTCACCCAAGACGCCACGATGACGTCCTGCTACCTGGGCTACCGCATCAGCACGCCGCAGTTCTACTGGAACGCCCACGGCGAGAACACCGGCTCGGATTCCACCCCGGGCGGTTTCGACGTGGCTGTCTACCTCGACGGCACCTGGAAGGGCCTCGCCTCCGCCCCGGCCACCGCGGGCGAATTCGCCGTCCTCAACCAGGGTCCGGTGAGCGCCGACATCTGCGGTCTGCACACCCTCTCCTGCTACGTCGACGCCTTCCACTCGATCACCGAGACCAACGAGAACGACAACGTCTGGGGCGGCCAGTACTGCTGGGACTTCATCGGCATCTGGGCCGACGGCGCCTCCGTCGTCCACGTCGCGCCGCCCGACCCGACCGGCGGCTGGACGCACATCGTCGACGGCTCCACGCCCCGCGAGAACTGCGACGGTTACCTCTTCCATTCGACCTCGCTCGAATGGCACGCCATCACGGTCGCCGCACTGGACAACGCCGACAACGACGACGCGCGGCTCTACCAGATGGACAGCAACGACAACTCCGGGGGCTTCCACACCCTGCGGGCGTCGTCCGACCGCGGCGCGGGCCTGCTGGACGTGCTCTTCCTCAACGTCGAATACGACAACTTCTTCTACGACTACTTCAACGTCGCGGTGGTCAACGGGAACAACGGCGACAGCGACTATCGGATCACCCATCGCCTGGGCTATGAACTCCCCTTCGACTCCGAGTATTCGTTCACCCTGACCGCCGACGACAATCTGGACATCTGGGGCCTCAGCCTGGACGAGACACAACAGGGCCCGGTCATGGCCGTGCTCGAATCCGACCCCGGCTCCGGACTGCACCTCCTGCGCCTGGACAGCCGCGACGAGGGCTGGTGGTTCTGGAGCGGCACTCTGTCCGACGCCGCGGCCGCCACCGTCGTCGACGACACCGGCATCGCGACGCTCCAGTGGGACATCCTGGACGACGCCGAGCAGGCCCTCGTGGTCTATCGCGATCCCGGCGTCTCGAGCGGCACCGTCAGCGGCACGATCAAACTCCTCGCACCCGCCGCGGATCTGGCGTTCCACGAGGCCGCCTGGTGGTCGCCGCTGGTTCCGTCGGACGAGATCATGACGGACAATCCCGTCTTCCTGCCCTCCGAGTTGCCCGGCAACGTGGACGGCACCTATCACAACTACCTCATCCGCAACGAGGGTTTCGCCGCCACCGGCAACTTCTCGAATCGCCTTCTGGTCGACGGCGCCCTCGGGAAGAACATCCTCTATCTGTGGGGCGTCGCGGCCCAGACCACCCAGCCGTACTGGCAGAAATACGCCGACGAGATGTGCGGCGGCCGTCACACGCTCTCGCTCCACCTCGACATCTATGACGCGGTCGACGAGATCAACGAGGCCAACAACGTCTACGGCGAGCAGTACTGCTGGACACCGCTCGATCTGACCTACGGCGCCGTCGTGACGCGGCCCCGTCCGCAGAACGCGTTCGGTGGCTGGGACGACGTCGCGAGCGGCGAACCGCTGTACCCCAACTGCGACGGCCTGCGGCTCCCCTACGTCGGTCTGAGCGGCGAGGCCGACGGCTGGTGGCGGGCCGTGGCCGTCATGCCGCTCGGCAATCTCGATGTCGACCTGGCCCTGCACGACCCCGCCACAGGCACCAAGGACGGATTCACCGATGCCCTGGCGACCTCGCTCCAGCCGGCGGGCTCCCGGGACTACGTGCTCATCAACTGCAACCATGCCGACAACACGGACTACGATGTCGGCGTCCAGTCCGAAGGGGTCGGCATCGCCAGCTACACCGCCGGCGCGGTCCTGTCGGATTACCTGACGTCCGATCCCGACGGCGCCTTCGGCCCGTTCGACTTCCCGGCCGGGCACTGCCTGCAGCTCCGCGAGATGCACCTGCCGGTCGGGCCCGTCGCCTTCCGCCTGGACAACCTCGGCGACGACGGCATCCTGGGCCTCACCCTCCACGACGCCGCGACCACCTTCGCGTCCCACGCCACCGGTCACGTCACCGGCGGCATCGCCCAGGCCGACGCGCCGGGCGAGAGCGTCTGGCTGACCGTGGACATCGCGACTCAGGGTTACTACTGCCTGGCCGTCTGGAAGGCCGGCGACGACGACCTGGATCTGGATCTCTCGTACCGGTTGCGCATCATGCCCGGCGTCACGCCCGTGCCCGAGACGCCGACCGTCCTGGCCACCCGACTGTGCGCCGCACAGCCGAATCCCTTCAATCCCCGCACGACCGTCGTCTTCGAACTGGCGCAGCACAGCCACGCCCGCGTCGAGGTCTTCGATCTGCAGGGACGGCTGGTGCGAATCCTGTGCGACGAGGAACGGCCGCAGGGTCGGCACGAGGTGATCTGGACCGGCGTCGACGCGACCGGCCGCCAGGCATCCAGCGGTGTCTACGTGGTGCGGTTGAACACAGGGAAGCAGCATTCGGCGATGCAGGTCACGCTGGTGAAATGACGGCTCATCGGGCGCGGCGGGATCAGCCCGCTCGCGCCCGAATGATGTTCTCGACGAGCCGGTAGACGGTTGTTCCGAAAACAGCGCGAGGCCAATCGGTGCAGGGTGGAATGTCGCGCGACTTGGCGCGACGAACGGCATCATTGATGCGCTGTTCAGAAAACTGTCTCCGATCAATGCTTTTGTCGTATCCCGGCAGGTGTCGTTCGAGTCGGTCCGAGCATTGATGCGACGAAACAACACCAGCTCCATCTTCGAAGTGGAGCAGCAGCCAGTACTCGAATTTCGGGTTGCTCACGGCAAGTCCACGATTTCCGGCGGGGTGACACCAGGCGTGGAGTTTCATCAACTGGGCCTCGGTCCACTGATCCTTGTCCACAACGAGCCAGGCTTCATCCGTCGATCGCAGCGATTCTTTGTTGAGAACATCCTGTAATCGTTTCAAGACCTGTGGGGGCGAATTGCCGGATCTATGTCGCAAACACCGCACCTGGATCAAGGATTTGCGATCGTCGAAAACGGCGAAATACTGTTGCTCGGTTTTGATCCCCTCCGCCGCGATGACGAACAACTTGCGGTAGCGGCGCTTGCCAAGAGGCCTACGGAAACGTCTTGGCTTCGGGGGCATCAGCGTTCTCCTTCGGCGTCTCGTACAGTCTCGCACTGCTCCAAGATGCCGTTGCCCAGCAGGTGCGGAATCCCGCCGAACCGGCCCTGCAAATAGCTTTTCCGGATGTCCTTGTCGTAGCGAACATCCTTGTAGTCGCTGAACGGCACCAGGGTCGTGGATCCGGACGAATCCCGCTCCATCACCCACATCTCGTCTCGCCGCAGCAATTGCTGATCCATGAGCAGAACGTCGTGCGTGGTCACCAAGAGTTGCGACCGGCTCTCGTGCGAACAGGAAGCCAGATAGGACGCGAGCAGTCGTCGTGTCAGAAGGGTGTGCAGGCTTCGATCGATTTCATCGACGATGTAGACTTTCTTCGAGGCCTCCTCCGAAAGCTCGAGAAATGTCGGCAAGAGATCGATAATCCTCTGCGAGCCGTCCGATTCCTGACGGATCTCGAATTTCACCTCCGAACCGTCCGATCGCGGATGATAAGCAACCAGCTTCTTTGCGGTCAGTTCGCCGTCCTGATGGGTGATCACGAACCGCTCGTTGAGCGGCTCAAGTATCAATCGAACGGTTTCGCCGTCCTTCACGTCTTCCTTGATCTGGGCCTTCAAGAATTCCGGTACGGGAAGATTGTCGAACGAAAACTCTTCGTTGCCCAGATGGGCGATTCCCGTGTCCAACTGCAGCAACATCTCGTTCATCGTTGCATACAGTGGATGACGCTCGTCGAGGAATCGCTCGAACGGTGCAAACCGTGTGTCCGGCGCCACGAGTTCGAGCGTATCCTTGAACCAGTCGTACACCGGTCGGAAGTTCTCGACCTTCTGCGAAACGCTGTTCGTCAGGAAAAGCTGGTTGTCTCGCGTACCCTTGAACGCGAACTGGAGGAACTGGTCCGAGTACAACGAATCAGCGAAATTCGGTTCGCCCTCGCGCCGATCGTAGAGAACGGTCTCGCTGGTACTTGTGATCCGGACTAGCCGCTCCTCCAGAACCTTTCTCCTCGTTACCGCAAAACTGAACTCGAAGATCGTCTCGTCGATCAGTAGTTCGAACTCAAATCGAGTCGGCCTCTCGGTCCCGACCGCGCCCAGTCGAAACGGCTCGACAGGAATCAAGCTGTCCGGCTGGACTCCCTTGACGACCAGATTCTTGGCAAAGCTCACCGCCCGAAAGAAGTTGGTCTTGCCGGAAGCGTTGCCACCGTAGAGCGCGGCGATGGGAAGAACTCTCGCCTTGTACTTGTTGATTCGCGGGATGCGCTCCCCATGCTGTCGCTCGCGACTGGCAACCATCGAGAACTTGACCGGGTCTCGGAAAGACATCCAGTTTTCGAGGGAAAAGCTAACGATCACAACAGATCCTTTCTGAGAGTAAACGCCTCTCAAAGATGGCTACACATTACCGATTCGACCCGAAAACTGCAATGTTAAAGAGATATTTTCTCTTACGGCGGCGTATCTGCCCCGCCATGGGAACCTGCTGCCCTCCTACTCAATCGCCGGCGTCCGATATCCCGAGCCCTGTGATTCACACAACGTACCTCGATTCCGGGGTTCTCCGGTCCATCCCCGCGGAACCTCCCCTCGCGGTCCCCGGCCGACAACACTGGACCAGCCGACCTGCCGGCGGCTACTATGCACCCATGATCGAAGCAATGGGGCGGCGCGTCCGCCATCACGCCAGTGAAGTCTTCTACGGCCTGGGTTTCGCCTACGTGCTGCAACGGGAGCTGTTCCTGTTCCTGCGGCGCGGGCGGATCAGTCTGCCCGTGCTCGTCGCCCAGGTGTATTTCACCGGGGTCGAGGCA
>CAZJMO010000192.1:0-6921 GCA_964547085.1 uncultured Fibrobacteraceae bacterium
GACACCGGTGCTGAGGCAGGCGACCGGCAGGTCGAAGGCCTCCTGGGCCAGGAACAGCGAGTTGGTCACCATGCCGGTGGCGACTACGGTCGGGTGGCCGGCCGGGATCGACGCGTGGCGGGCTTGCCAGGTGAAATCGTAGCCCCAGCAGGCGCCGGACCAGCCCGGGGTGCGCGCGGTTTCGAGGTCGCGGACGAGGTCGGCGGCGAGGGTGGCGCGCTCGTCGCTGATCGAGCCCGCGGCGCGACAGCGGTCGGCGAGCCCCTGGAGAACCAGACCGAGGGTCACGGGATTGCGGCCGGGACGGATGCCGAACAACGGGCGAGTCTGCCAGGGGACGCGGCGCAGGACCTGTTGAAAGGCCCATTGCCCGAAGCGCCAGCGGGAAAGGCCGGGCCAGGACCAGAGAGGCGACAAGAGAGCGTCATAGGGGTCGTAGCCGCGGCAGTCGGCGGTCAGGATGAGAGTCTCAGTCGCGTCTAGTGCCCCGGATAGATGTCGGGTCGCGAGGGGCTGACCCGGTTCGGGCGGTCGTGCTCCAGGGCTCGTAGAGGCGGACATGGACTCTCCCGTGAAAACGGGTGCGGAATACAGCGGCATCGAAGAATCTCGACAGATACCAGGGCGCGAAGGTGTGCGCCGGTTCGGGCGGTAGGGATCCGGAATTGTCAATCGCGAACCGTATCCATCTCTGGAGACGCGTCGGCCGGCGAAGGATGGTCAACCCTGGATTCGGCCCATCTCGACCATTCCTTAGCTTGAATTCTAGCACCGACGGACTCCCATCGTCAATCGTGCCGCTCGTATCAGATCACCTCGAGCGCCGCGCCTCGCCCCCACCGGGCTCGTCGGTCGTCGAACGCCGCGGACTCCTGCGAAACATTCCCACTTGACTGCCCGCCCCGACGCCCTTTATTGACGTGTCAACTGTTGACGACGCAACAAAGGTGCGGGCATGACGAACAACGACCATCGAACGACCTCGCCCGGATTCAGGATCTCCGTCCTGTACCGGCTGAACGCGCTATTGCACGCGCGGAACATGGTGCCGCTGGGCGTTCTCCGGGGGCAGGTCCCGTTTCTTGCGGCGGTTCTGGAACACGAGGGCCTCACCCAGGACGAGATCTCGAAGATGGTGATGGTGGACCCGGGAGCCACGGCCCGAGCCTTGAGCGCCCTGGAGGTTCTGGACCTGGTGCGGCGCCGGGAGAACGAACACAACCGTCGCCAGAACCTGGTGTATCCCACCGACAAGGCTCGCGACCTGGCTCCCGATTTCTACCACATCCTCGAACAGGGCGCGGACATGCTGTTTCGCGGATTCTCGCCCGACGACCGCGCGCAGTCCCTGGCCCTGCTGGACCGCATGATCGCCAATCTGAAAGAGGACCTCGGCGTGGACGGTCCCGATGTCTGAGTCCAGACGACGATGGCCGATCCTGCTGAGTGTCACGGTCACCAACTTCGCGATTCCCTACATGATGTCCGCGGTCGGCGTTTCGCTGCCGGTCATCGGACGGTCCCTGGGCGCGGGGACGGTGGAACTGACCCTCATCGAGACGGTCTACATCTGCTCGGTGGCCATGTTCCTGCTGCCCATGGGCAGGCTGGCCGACATCGTCGGCCGGGGCTTCCTCTACAGCCTGGGGATCGCGATCTTCACGACCTGCACGCTCCTGCTGGGACTCGCCGTCGACCTGCACGCCTTCCTCGTGCTGCGTTTCTTCCAGGGCCTGGGCGGTGCGCTCATCAATGCCACCAACATGGCGATCATCACCGGCCTCTATCCCCGCGGCGAGCGCGGACGCGCGTTCGGCATCGCGGTGACGGGCGTGTACGTGGGCGTGTCCCTGGGTCCGTTCATCGGCGGGCTCGTGACGACCGCGCTGGGCTGGCGCTGGCTGTTCTTCACCGGCGCGCCGGTGTGCTTCCTGGCGCTCGTCCTGTCCCTGGTGTTCCTGCCGGTCAAACCGGTGCGCAGCGTCGGGGAGGGTTTCGACTGGGCCGGAAGCGTTCTGATCGCCCTGACCATGGGACTCTGGGGGTACGGTAGCGGCGCGCTGGCTCAGGGCGGCCACGCCTGGTGGGTGATGATCGGCGGCGGCATGGCGTTGGCGGCGTTCATCCAGGTCGAAAAACGCGTGTCCCGACCCCTGCTCGAGATGGCCCTGTTCCTCGACAACCCCACATTCACCCAGGGGAACCTGTCCCACTTCATCAACTACACCAGCATCTTCGGGGTGACGTTCCTGCTGAGTCTCTATCTGCAGTATGCCCACGGGATGACTCCGCAGCAGGCCGGGGCGTTCCTGGTCGTGCAGCCGGTGTTGCAGGCCGTGATCACGCCGATCAGCGGTCGTCTGGCCGACCGTCTTCCGCCGCACTATCTGACAAGTCTGGGCATGGCGCTGTCCACCGCCGGTCTGGGCGTCGCCGCTCTCTGCGCAACGCACGGTTCCCTGGTCCTGGCGCAGATCGCACTGGTGTTGCTGGGATTGGGTGCGGGACTGTTCTCCTCGCCGAACACCCACGTCATCATGGGCAGCGTGACGTCGCGCCACTACGGCATGGCGTCGGCCATGACAGCCGCCATGCGGACCGTCGGGATGAGTGCGAGCATGCTCATCATCACGGTGATCGTGTCCCACCGGATCGGGTCGCAGGCCGTGACGGCGCAGAATGTGTCGAGCTATGAGCAGGCGATGCAGCTGTCGTTGTTCGTGTTCTGCGCCATCTGTCTGGTGGGCGTGATCCTCTCGCTGCGGGCTCCCGATCAGCGCCGCGGCGTCCGGTCCGCCACGCGCTGCAGTCCCCAGCGTTCGGCGAAGGCTTCCAGGTCGTCGCCGGGTGCGCCGCGATAGCGGAGGTCGCCGGGCGCCAGGTCGCACGGGGCGTCGTGGTCGAGAACGGTCAACGCGCGGCTGAGCCGGGCCAGGTCGCGACCGCCTTCCAGCTTCTTCCGCAGACCGCGCGCGCCGCGCACCGGCAGGGTCTCGACGCGGTCGAGGTCGGCGTAGATCGCGTCGAGATTCTCGAATTCCGCCAGCAGCGCCGTGGCGGCCTTGGCCCCGACGCCGCGCACACCCGGGATGTTGTCGGCCGCATCGCCCATCAACGCCAGCAGGTCCGCGACCTGATCCGCGCGCACGCCCATGCGGTCGGGCACGCCGGCCTCGTCCAACCACTCGTCCTGGGCCAGGTTGTAGATGCGGACGCCCGGTCGCAGCAGCTGGGCCAGATCCTTGTCGCCGGTGACGATCACGACCTCGTGGCCGGCGTTCCGGAGGCGATCGGTCAGTGTCGCGATCAGGTCGTCGGCCTCGAATCCCGGGACGGTGACCGTGGCGAAACCCATGCGCACGGCGAGTTCGCGGCAGAGGTCGAACTGGGGGACGAGGTCCTCGGGCGGCGCGCCGCGGTTGGCCTTGTACTCGGCGTACAGGTCGTTGCGGAAGGTGTGGGCGTCGGCGTCGAAGCAGCAGGCGACCAGGTCGGGCGCGTGGTCGTGCAGGAACTTCTGGAGGGTCATGCCCAGGCCGAACACTGCGTTGATCGGCGTTCCGTCCGGCGCGGCCATGCTGCGCACGGCGTAGTAGCTGCGAAAGACGTAGGCCATGCCGTCGATGAGGTAGGCGGTCGTCGCCATGCTCGCGGGCCTTTCGGGTTCGTCGGAGATGATGATGCGCACGATTGTCCGGAAAACGCAGGCGCGCCTCGACATTGGTAGACACGACGTTCAATGAACGATTACTTTCTCCCGATGGACAAGCAACATCTGCCTAAGCTGGACATCTGCCAGAATTGCGGGACGCCCACCCCGGGGAATTTCTGCCCCGAGTGCGGCCAGGACAGCCGGGAGCACCGGGTGGCCTTGCGCCTGCTCACGGTCGGCCTTTGGAACGACCTCTTCACCTTCGACAACCGCTTCTGGCGCAGCTTCGTCATCCTGCTCGCCAGGCCGGGCGAACTCACCTTGCGCTACATGGGCGGCAAGCGCGCGCGCTACATCCCGCCCGCGCGCATGTACCTGTTCGTCAGCATCGTGTTCTTCTTCGTGCTGTCGGCGGTGGCCGGGATCAGCGAGGGACCCGCGCGCGTGGACGGGACGGACGGCGAGGGCACGGTTGCGGCGACAGCGGATTCGCTGCAGACCGAAGGGGAGGACGTGACCGGCCTGGACGGGTTCGAGGCCGGCCTGGTGCACGGCGTTCTCTTCGGTGACGATTTCCAGGTGGAGAAGAAAGCGCTGGTCAACACCCTGTTCGATATGGCGCCCAAGGGCATGTTCCTGTTGCTGCCCCTGTTCGCCGGCCTGCTGGCTCTACTCTACCGGCGATCCGGCCGCGTGTTCGTCGAGCACCTCATCTTCTCGCTGCACTTCCATACCCTGATCTTCGTGGCGTTCCTCCTGGATCTGGTGGTGCCCTGGGAATGGCTCGATCTCGTCGTGGCGCTGGTTCCCCTGGTCTACCTCTTCCTGGCCATGAAGCGGGTGTACGCCCAGAGCTGGCGCAAGACCTGGCTCAAGCACTTCCTGCTGGTGAGCGCGTACAACGTGGTGCTGGTCGTGGTCCTGGCGACGGTCGTGGGCGGGAGCATCTGGTTGACGGGCCAGGCGCAGGAACATCCGGGGTGGCTGAGGTGGTTGGTCTAGCGATTGCCTGGCCGCACGTCTGGAGTTGCGTTGCTCGGACGGTCGAATCGCGTTGCCGATATCAGCCCGAGCGACGGTCAGTCCCGCTCCGATGTTGTCGTGTCCAGTCTGACGAGCAGCACCCGCCCATCCTCGGATCGAATTACCTCGCCGGCTGTAAGCGCGGCGTCGGGAACGTCGTCTGATCGCGCAGCCAGGAAGGTCGCGCCTTCGGACGCCCGGTCGTCCAACCAATCGACTGTGAGGTCATCTCGATCGGATGACCATCCTTTGCGATGCGAAAGATACATCACCGTCGGATTGCCGTCGTTGAGGAACACGCCCCGTTCCGTCGATTCGGTCAACGCAGAGATATGTCGTGCCAACTCCAAATCCTTCGACCGGGACGTGTCTTCCCTGCCCAGGTAGTCAACCCACCGAAGACCGCCCAGGACGACCACGCCTGCGAGCAGCAAGCCGGCGAGGACCTGGCCGGTCGCTCTCCGATTGGTCAGGCCGGTGAGCAACCAATCGATTCCACGAGCCATGAGGAAGGCAATGGGAAGTATCACGGGCAATTGATAGTACTCGTGAACAAGGTTGCCGCCCTGGACGACAAGAAGGTAGACCAGCACGGCCAGAGCCCAGGCGTCGAACAACCGGAGGCGCGAATCGCGACGCGGCAGAAACAGTCCTATGAGGAACAAAGGCAGCCCACCCCACGTGAGGTGTCGCTCGGCAATGGACCTGAACAAGATGCTGTTCCAGTAGTGCCAGGTGGTCAGTAGCTGCCACTTACCCCACTTGTCGGAGCCATATGCGAATACCCCGAAGGAATTGCCGCTCTCCTTACCCAGTTGATGAGAGTAGCCGTACCACGCGCCCACGGCGACGAAGAGCAAGACGGCGTATGCCCAGATCGTCGGCCGCTTGCAGAAATCCCACCGATGCTTGGACCAAGCGAGCCAGGCCAGAGGCAGACCGATGTAGAGGCACGGGATCTTGAGCAAACACGCCATGGTGATGCAAAGCCAGGAAGCAACCAGAAGGCGGAGTCGTCCGGAATCGAGCCAGCGCCGGAAAAAGGTCAAACCGCCTGCCATTCCCGCCAGAATCATGGGCTCGGGCATGAATACTCGTCCGTAATAGAGATTGAGCGGCAGGAACGCCACGAAAAGCGCCGTCCAGCGAGCGATCCGCCGCCCCGCCGCCCACACGGCCAGGTCGTACATGGCGGCCACGAGAGCGGTCCAGCAGATGGCTGACAGCAAACGGGCCCACCACTCGTGCACGCCGGTGATCTTGTAGGCTGCGGCCACGAGATAGGAGTAGAACGGGAACTCCATGTCGACGTAACCAGATCCTGCGCCGCCGAAGTCGATCTGCGGCTTGAGCAGGTTGAAGCCGTTCTCGAAGAAGTTGCGTGCCACGGCGGCCGTGTCGGCTTGACGCCAGGAGTGCATGCCGATGACGGGGGCGTTCAGGTGGACCATGCGAACGGCGAAAGCTATGAATAGGATCCAGAAAAGCCAGTTGCGATAGATGGCGGGGCGCATAGTGAGTCGATTGTCCTTTTTTAGCAACGATGACGCTGGAAAGAATCAGTATTTTGGCAATTTGAGGGGCGGCCGTCAACAGCTTTGGATGGCGATGGCGGCGTCCGGCAAGATCGCCGGCGCGCTCATCTTGCTCGAACGCTGGCGTGATGCACTGGTCTGCTGGGAGGATGAGGACGAGGCGGCGCCGGAGGTCGTGGCCTGTTACTGGCTTCGCTAAACGGTCAGGGCCGGGCCGCGCTCGCCCCGGCCAGGTGTCCCGACGCGAACGCCCACTGCAGGTTGAAACCGCCGCACGGACCGTCCAGGTCGAGCATCTCGCCGGCCAGGAAGAGACCGTGCACGCGGCGGCTTTCCAGCGTTTCCGGCCGCACGTCCCGCAGCGACACGCCTCCGCGCATGACCATGGCCTTGTCCCAACCGGCGTGCCCTGTCACGGTGACGCGTGTGTGCGCCAGCGTTTCCGACAGCTGTGCGAGGTGCTTGCGGCCCAGCTTCTCGAGCGGCCAGTCCGGATCGACGTTCGCGTGTTCGCACAGCACTCGGCCCAGCGACTCCGCCACCTTCCCGTCGTCTTGCAACCACGCCGCGACCGCGGTCTGCGGCGTCGTGCGGCGCGCCGCCGTGAGCGCGTCGAGCCACTGCGGTTGCGGGCGCCCGGTCAGCTCCAGGTCCAGGACCAGGTCGCCCTCCGCCTCCAGCACCGGCGTGATCTCGCGCGCCAGATCCAGG
>CAZJMO010000193.1:0-4242 GCA_964547085.1 uncultured Fibrobacteraceae bacterium
CATGCTGCTGGTGCAGGACCTGGCCGTCGTGCCCCTGCTGATCCTGCTGCCCAAGATGACGGACCTGCGGGCCGGCCTCCCGGACCTGGGATGGGCGCTGGTGCGCTCGGCGGTCTTCCTGGCGCTGATGCTCTTCGCGGGCACGCGGTTGATCCCCTGGCTGATGCGCCAGGTCAGCCGGTGGAACTCGCGCGAGCTGTTCCTGCTGTCGGTCACGGGGCTGGGGCTGGGCATCGGCTACGCCACCTACAAGGTCGGCCTGAGCTTCGCCTTCGGCGCCTTCGTGGCAGGCATGGTGCTCAGCGAATCGGACCATGCCCACCAGGCGCTCAGCGACATCATCCCGTTGAGGGATATCTTCGGCCTGCTGTTCTTCGTGTCGGTCGGGATGCTGCTGGAACCGCGCTTCGTGCAGGAGAACGTCCTGCTGGTTCTGGGACTCGCCGCGGCGGTCTCTGTGACCAAGGGGTTGCTCTGCGCGGGTGTGGGACGGGCTTTCGGCTACCGGAACGTGGTCCCGCTCGCATTGGGATTGACCATGTTCCAGGCGGGAGAATTCGCCTTCGTCATCGGCCGGGTGGGCGTCGCGACCGGGAGCATCGGCGCCGAACTGTATTCGGTGATCATGGCCGTTACCCTGATCACCATGTTCCTGACGCCCTTCGTCTCCGGAGCCACGGCTCCCATCTACGGGCTTGTCAAGAGCCGCCGCCGGGAAGACCCCGTGCTGACGACCAACATCACCCAAGAGGAGCTGCACGATCACGTCGTGATGGTGGGTGCGGGACGAACGGGCCGCACCGTGGCCGGGGTGCTGCAGCAACTGGGCCTCCCCGGCGTGGTGATCGAACTCGACCAGCACCGCCTGGAGACCTGCAGCGACGCGGGCCTGGCCGTCATCTACGGCGACGCCAGCCATCCGGTGGTTCTCAAGGCGGCGGGACTGGAGCGGGCCTGCGTGTTGTTGATCACCACGCCCTCGCCCGTGGTCACGCTCTCCATCGTCCGGCACGCCCGGCGGCTCAGGCCGGAACTGCACATCGTCGCGCGCGCCGAATCGGAAGATCTGCTGGAGGACCTGAAAGAGCTGGGCGTACACGAGGTGGTGATGCCGCAGATGGAGGCCGGACTCGAGGTGACGCGCCAGGCCCTTCTGCACCTGCAGGTGCCGGAGCAGCAGATAGAGCGGTTCACGGACGAGATCCGGCTCGCGTTCTATCGCCCCCTGAACGAAACCATCGGAGACGGCGGCTCTCGTCGTCCTGGCCACGGGCGCCCTCCTGACCCTGTCCGTTCTTCCGAAACCGATCGACATGCCGGTCCGGATGAATCCTGAACATTAAATGCCAGATCGGTCACGTTTGCCTGCGGGATTCGTCGGCCGATGTTGAAGACGCGGCATCGGGCTGCTAGACTCCGGGCGACGAAGGGAGTTATACGATGTACCATCGAACCATGACGCCGCTGACGACCGTCGCGCTGGTCTGCCTGGCCCTGGCGACGGCCGGCTGCATTTTCGACACCGATGACGGCGACGACGGGCGCGATCCCTATACGGCGCGCGTCTACCGCGTGAAGCCCGGCGCGACCGGGGGCGACGGCGCCGACTGGTCCACGGCCTTCGGCGACATCAACGCCGCCCTGCAGGCGGCCGGCGCCCAGGACGGAGCCGCCGAGAGCTGGATCGCGGCCGGAACCTACGGGCCGACGTCCAGCCTCGACAAGAGCGCCTTCATCAACATGGTCGACGACACGGGCCTCTACGGCGGCTTCGCCGGAACCGAGACCGCCCGCGGCCAGCGCGACTGGATCGCCAACGAGACGATCCTGGACGGCGGCGGCGCGGAGCACGTGGTGATCGGCGACCTGATCAGCGGCGGCACCCTCGACGGTTTCACGATCACCGGCGGCAACCACAGCGAGGAAGGCGGCCGCGGCGGCGGCGCCTATTTCGTGATCGCGACCGCGGCGACGCCCCCGACGATCCGAAACTGCCGCTTCGTGGACAATCACGCCGAACAATTCGGCGGCGGACTCTACATCAACCGCAGCACCCGGATCGTGAACTGCGACTTCGTCGGCAACACCTCCGGCACCGGCGCCGGCCTCTTCATGCACGGCACCGAGAACGAACCGATGGTCGTGGCCAACTGCCGCTTCCTGGGCAACGGAAACGACGAGGACATGAATTCCGGCGGCGGCATGGAGATCTGGAGCGGCGGCGAGACGACCGTCGTCAACTGCCTCTTCTCGGGCAATCGGGCCGATTTCGGGGCCGGCCTCTGTCTGGTCAGCCTCTCGGAGGCCGATACGACGACGGTCTGCTACTGCACCTTCGCCGGCAACGTCACGACCCTGATCGACGGGGCCGGCGGCCTCAACGCCTCCGATTCCGACGCGGGCGTCTACAACAGCATCTTCTGGGATAATCGGGAATACTACGGACCGCGCGAGACGGCGCAGATCAAGGGACGGAACCTGCGGATCCGTTATTGCACGATCGACAGCCTCGCGACCCTGGCGGCCACCGGCAACAACGCCGGGGACCCGGCCTTCATCGACGCCGACGGCCCGGACGACATCTACGGCACCCTGGACGACAACCTGCGCCAGAGCGGCGTGTCCCTGGCCGGCGCCGGGGATATCGCCCTGGTGCCGCCCGACGTCGCCGATCTGGACGGGGACGGCGTCCTGGACGAGCGGACGCCCGTCAACCTGGCCAACGAGATGCGCGGCGGTACGGCGGGACGGGGCGCCTATTGAATGAAGCGGGCCCGGCCCCCCCCCGGGGCCGGGCAAAACACCGCCGCCGGGATCGCAAAGCCCGCTCGTGGATTCTTCCGGGAATTCCGCATGCCGTTCCCGCCTCTTCTTGAAATCACTTGGCCCCGGCCGTTCAAGGGATTAGCCTTGAGACACCGGGAATCGAACCCTTCCATCAGGGAGTCACATCATGTCTGAAAAGATCACGACCGACAGGGCGCCGGCGGCGGTCGGCCCCTACGCGCAGGGCGTCGTCGCGGGCGGTCTGCTCTACACCGCCATGCAGATCGGTCTGGATCCGCAGGCCGGGAAGCTGGTCGGCGATTCCGCGACGATCCAGGTCGAACAATGCCTCAGGAATATCCTGGCCATCGTCGAGGCGGCCGGCGGCGGATTGGAGTCCATCGTCAAGACGACCGTCTACATGCGCGATATCACCCAGTTCGGACTGGTGAACGAGGTCTACGCCGGATTCTTCAAGGACGTCCTGCCCGCGCGCGGCGTGCTCGAGGTATCCGCCCTGCCCCTGAACGCATCGATCGCCGTCGAGGCCGTGGCCGAGATCGGCTCATAGGAAACCGGAGGAACGAAATGACCCTGCTGTTATCACAAAAAGATGCCGCCGCTGTCCTGTCCATGACCGACTGCATCGACGCGGTCGGGAACGCCTTCGCGCAGCTGGCCCGCGGCACGACCGTGATGCCCCAGCGCGCGGTGATCCCGGTCTGCGAGCACAACGGCGTCTTCCTGGGCATGCCCGCGCTGATCGGCGGCGACGACGAGGCCCTGGGCCTGAAAGTGGTCACGGTCTTTCCCGACAACCCGGCCAGGCACGGGATGCCGACCATCTTCGGCACCCTGATGCTCTGCGACCCGACCACCGGCAAGGCCGTCGCGATCATGGACGCGGGCTTCCTGACCGCGGTGCGCACCGGCGCGGCCAGCGGCGTGGCCACCCGGCTGCTGGCGCGCGAGGACGCGAAGACCTGCACGGTCTTCGGCGCCGGGGTGCAGGCGGTCAAGCAGCTCGAGGCCGTCAACCTGGTCCGCCCCCTGGAGAAGGCCTACGTGATCGACGTGATGCCCGAGACGCGGGCCACCTACGCGGAGAAGATGTCCGAGGCCCTGGGCCTGGAGATCGAGGAGACCGAGAACGTCGAGGCCGCGGTCAGCGCGTCGGACATCATCATCACCGCCTCGAGCTCCCACGAGCCGATCTTCGACGGCGACTGGCTGCAGCCCGGCGCCCACATCAACAACATCGGCTCCCACGCGCCCGCGCATCGCGAGCTGGACACGCGAACCGTCGTGCGGTCGAAGTTCGTGGCCGACCTGAAGGAGGCGAACCTGGCCGAAGCCGGCGACATCCTGATCCCGATCAAGGAAGGCGCCGTCACCGAGGATCACATGAACTTTCAGAAGAAGAGAGGTGTTTTTCTCTGTATCGCCCTGGTATTTTTCTACGTATGTCTTGACATT
>CAZJMO010000193.1:4252-6883 GCA_964547085.1 uncultured Fibrobacteraceae bacterium
GAGGATCACATCTACGCCAGCCTCGGCGAGATCGTCATCGGCGAGAAGCCGGGACGCGAGACGCCGGAAGAGATCACGGTCTTCAAGTCGTGCGGCCTGGCGATCCAGGACGTCGCGACCGCCCAGGCGGTCTACAAGGCCGCGCTCGAACGGGGCGTCGGCGTCGAGGTGGACCTGTAGCGGGACGTCGAAAGACTGGAGATCCGAACGTGCGTTGCTTCTTCGCATCCGACCTGCACGGTCACGTGTCCCGCTATCTCTCCCTCTGGGAGGCGATCCGCGCCGAAATGCCCGACCTCGTCCTGCTCGGCGGCGATCTGCTGCCCCATTTCGGCCTGACGCAGGATTCGGCCCTTCCCGCCGGCCGGGATTTCATCGACGATTTCCTGGCCGGCGGCTTCTCGGATCTCAAGGCGTCGATGGGACCGGGATATCCCACGGTTGGCCTGATCCTGGGCAACGACGACGCGCGCAGCAACGAGCCCGAATTCGACGCGCTCGCGGAAAAGGGCCTCTGGCATAATCTCAACCAGCGCGGGGTCGAGGTCGACGGTCTGACCGTGGCGGGCTACGCCTTCACGCCGCCCTCCCCGTTCCAGCTCAAGGACTGGGAGAAGTTCGACGTCTCGCGCTTCGTCGATCCCGGCTGCGTCTCCCCGGAGGAGGGCCGGCGGTCGGTCGACGTCGACCCGAACGTGGTGCGGTATTCGACCATCGCCGACGACCTCGCCGAGCTGGCCTCGGGGCTGGACATGCGGCGTACGATCTTCCTGTTCCACGCGCCGCCCTACCGGACCGCCCTGGATCGCGCGGCCCTGGACGGCCGCATGATCGACCACGTCCCGATGGACGTCCACGTGGGCAGCATCGCCATCAAGCGTGTCATCGAGACCCGGCAGCCGCTGGCCACGCTGCACGGACACATCCACGAATCCACGCGCCTGACCGGAACCTGGCGGGAGACGCTGGGCGGGACCGAGGCGATGACCGGCGCGCACGACGGCCCCGAGCTGGCCCTGGTGCGCTTCGACACCGGATCGCCGGCCGGAGCCACGCGCGAACTGATCCCGGGACCTTGACGCATACCTCGAAGGAACACGACCCGATGAAAGAGCAAGACGACAGCCGCGCCGCGGGCAACAGGCATTATATCGACACCGTTCTGACCGAGCTGCCGGACCTGCGCGACCAGATCATCCGCGCCCTCCTGGTCTATCTCCACAGCCACGGCATCGCGACGATGGACGACATCCACATGAAGGCCCGGGAGATCGTCCAGGGTAAATTCGAGTTCGAGACCGGCCGCCTGGACGACAACACGCTGATCGCCAAGCGCTGGGGCGCCGACGAGAAGAACGTGATCCACGAGCTGGCCCTGAACATCGCCGCCACGTCGATGTCCATCGAGGAGATCGACGATATCGTCAACCTGACGCGCAAGCGGGACGAGGCCCGCACGCTCGAGGAGATCGCCAACCTCTCGGCGGTCTCCTTCGGCCTGCTGGCCGAGAAGGTGAAATCCTTCTGCAGCCTGCCCAAGGGACAGACCGCCCTGACGTCCCGCGAATCCGTCTCCACGCGCGTGGCCCTGATCAAGCGCTTCACCTCCGACCAGCTGGAATTCATCGGGGTGGGCAAGAACTACCTGCATATCCGGGATTTCGACGACCTGCTCGACCGCATCATCGGGCCGGACACCGGCACCGGGCTGATCGGCGGCAAGGCCGGCGGGATGCTCCTGGGCACGCAGATCCTGGAGAAGACGATGCTCCGGGATCCCGACGCCCCGAAGATCAAGGTGCACAATCCCGAATCCTATTACCTGCGCTCGGACGTGATCGAATATTTCCTGCAGCACAACGGCCTGCAGTTCATGCAGGACCACAAGTACAAGTCGATCGACAACGTCCGCGAAGACTATTCGATGATCCAGAACATCATCAAGAACGCGGACGTGCCCCAGAACATCCTCGAGAGCATCACGAAGGTGCTGGAGCAGGTCGGCACCCATCCCCTGGTCGTGCGCAGCTCGAGCCTGCTCGAGGACCGGTTCGGCACCGCCTTCGCCGGCAAGTACCGCAGCGTCTTCATCTGCAACCAGGGTTCGCTGGAGACCCGCCTCGGCGAGCTGCTCAGCGCGATCCTGGAGGTCTACGCCAGCATATTCCACCCCGACCCGATCAGCTACCGGGTCCGCCACAACCTGCTGGACTATACCGAGAACATGGCGGTCCTCATCCAGAAGGTTGTCGGGCGCAAGGTGGGCCGCTATTTCCTGCCCACCTGGTCCGGCGTCGGGTTCTCGGAGAATCCCTACCGGCGCAATCCCCGCGTGCGGCCGGAGGACGGCATGGCGCGGGTCGTCTTCGGACTCGGCACCCGGGCCGTGGATCGCGTGGCCTCGGATTTCCCCCGCATGATCCCGCTGGGGATTCCGGCCCTGCGACCGGAGATCAGCACGGCCGACATCACCCGGGTCTCGCAGAAGGAGGTCGACGTCATCGACCTGGAGCGGCAGACCTTCGCCTCGCTCCCCCTGGAGACCGGCCGGGCGGCCGGCTCGCAACTGCCCGGGCTGGACCAGGTCTCCGCGACAATCGAGCACGACATGCTCAGGCCGATCATGGGCGA
>CAZJMO010000194.1:0-6857 GCA_964547085.1 uncultured Fibrobacteraceae bacterium
GCGATGCTGGCCAGGTCCTGGGCCACGCCGAGGCTGGCGGTGTCGTGGGTATGGTGCCAGAGGGGAATCTCGGGCGGCAGAAGGGCCTTGATGCCGCGGGCCGTCTCGTAGCAGGTGCGCGGGTCGGTGGTGCCCGAAGCGTCCTTCATGCACAGCGAGTCGAAGGGCATGCCCGAGGCCAGGATCTGGCGCACGACATCGATGTAGAACTCCGCCGTGTGCACCGTATCGTCCGCGAACGGCAGGCCCATGAGGGCCACGCACACCTGGTGGTGCATGCCGGCGTCCACGATGGGCCGGCCGGTCGTCACCAGGTTGGACACGTCGTTCATGAAGTCGAAGTTGCGATCGGTGGTGGTGCCGTGCCGCGCCATGAGCTTGGCCTGCATCGCCAGGGCATCGAGGCGCTGGGTACCCAGAGTGACGCCCGACACCGAGCGCGTGAGGATCTGCAGGTCGACGTCCGGGCCGACCGCGTCGCGCATGGTGTCCATGCACTCGAAGGGATTCTCGCCCACGTAGAAGTAGGGTGCTTGATAGCGCGCGCCGCCGCCGAATTCCAGGTGGGTGATCCTGGCTTCCTTGGCCGCGAACTCCATGGCGGGCAGGATGTCCCGTACCCTCACCTTGCCGCCGAACGAACTCTGCAGACCGTCGCGAAACGGCGTGAAGTGCACCTTTATCTTCTTGGACTGGTCGGTGAAGATCATTTGTTTTCCTCGATTCGCGTGACGCGCGCCCCCGGCTCGAGGGTGGCCACGGTGGTGGCGATGGCGGCAGAAACTGCGGCGTCGTTGACCGCGGCGACGGCGGTGGCGGCCGGGAACAGGGCAGTGATGCCGCTCATGAGGGCGGCCAAAACGGACAGGAGCAGGAAGACGGCGCCAAAGGCTATGCCGCAGGCGAGGAATAGATTCACACGGAGGCCTCCTCCACGGTCCAACGACCGCGTTGCTATATCACTCGCACGTCTGGCTTTTCGGCTCAGGGTGGCGAAACGTCGATCCGATACGGGACACGGCAGCCGCGGTGGCGGGATTAAGGATGTTGATTAGTCCGGCGCCCAGGCCCCCGACATCAACATTGGTGCCTCGTCAACCCCATGATCCGACGCCGTCACGGCGGCATATTGGATCAGGTCGTCGATATGCGTCGTCGGGCTGTTGCAGCTCCCCGGCATATCGTTGACTGCACCGAAAGCGATAGGCGGCGTGCCTAAGGCCTTCTCGTCCTACACCATACGGCCTCCACGGCACGCGCCAGCATCCACCGTGAGCGCGGGCGGGCCGAGTCAGGCATGAAATCTCCGAATTAAAGGTTACACTAACAATATAGTCCTACCGGGATGGTGGAATCCAGAAAAGATTCGTTCAGATGTCGAGACCTCGCTGGTGAAGCACGGCAATGGTCTTGTCGCCGAGGGGTCCGTGTTGCCGAGATCGAAGCAGCGATCGGTGGAAATGAAGTCGCTGTGGTTGCGTAGCGGCGGGTGGAGAAACGATTTACAGACACCTGTACCAACGCCTGGGCTAGCATCGTTGAAACGGCTTGTTCGGGGGACGGGCTACGCTTCAGCGACGTTGCAAACGACCTCGCACTCCAGCAGACCCGACACCCTGATCGAACTCCGCATCGTGCCGACGTTCAGGTCGACCGCGGCGGCGAGTGGCAGGATCTGCAGACCTACAGCGGCCTCCTGACCGTAGCCATCGACGAAACGCTGACGTTCGACCCGGCCGACTACGTCGGGCCCGAGCAGGACCGGATCCAGTTGCGCATCCACGTCCGGTACGACGACGTCACGGTGACCGTTGACGGTATCGTGGTCGACCACGAGGATTTCCAGGACCAGACGAGCGATCGCTGGATCCAGGTCATCGGCCCCGGCGTCGGCGACTTCGCGGCGCTCTGGACAAACCTCCGCGACCTCGACCCCTGCCGGACGAACTTCTCCCCCCAGGTCGCCTTCGTCGGCCCCACCGGAACCTCGCCGGACGCGCCGCTCCGCGTGAGCCACTATCCCAATCCGTTCAACCCGGCCGTCACCATCGCGCTGGACCTGCCGCGCCAGTGCGAGGTCCGGCTGAAGATCTACGATCTGCGGGGAGCGCTGGTGAAGACCCTGGTGGACGAGCGTCTGGCCGCGGGACGTCACGAGATCACGTGGGACGGCACCGACGATCGCAGCGCGGCCGTGGCCTCCGGAACGTACTTCTCGGAGGTGAAGACCGGCCGTGAGATGACAGTGCGGAAGTTGACATTGGTGCGGTGACGGGGAGAGCGGTCGGGCAGCGAATCAAATTCACTGCCCGGCCGCCAACGCCTCCCGCACATCGCCGGACACGGATTCGCCCAGCCGCTCGCACAGCGCATCGACCCGCGCCGCCAGTTCGGTGTCCCGACACCGCGGCGCCGCTTGCGATGCCCAGTACACGACGATGGCGGGGAACGGCGACATCTCGTCGTCGGATGTCTCGTCCAGACGCGCCTCCGCCAGATCCAGAAGCATCCCCCAGCGTCGCGCGGTGGCCACGCGGCCGCTTTTGAGCATGAGTTGCTCCAGCAGGAACATGCACAGCCCGGGCGGGGTCGTGGGCTCGCAAACGACGTTCACCAACTCGTCGGTGAGATCGTCGGGTACGGCGACTCCGGCCAGGCGACGGGACCGTCGACGCCAGGCGTCCACCCCCCAGCGCGTGATATCCACCGATGCGGCGCGAGGATCCGGCCGCGCGAGGGACCGCAGCTCGTCGATCCCCATGGTGCGGCACCAGCGCAGGTCCGGGTGCGAGAAGATCCAGGGGACCGGCGAGCCCGCGATCGGGAATCTGTCCTGCTCGCGCCAGCTCTCGTCGGACAGAGGGTCGTCGGCGGACCGGATGATCTCGTGCACGGAGTAGATGGGACCGCGGCAGACATAGAGCCGACCGGCGCCGTCGGGCACCGCGACCAGAGCAGTCAGCGGCCGTCCGACCGCCATCTGCACGCACTGGTTCGTGAAGATGCGGTCGCTGGCCACGACGGTCGTGAAACCCATGGTCGCGGCCGGGTCGATGGCATGGTCAGTGTTGAGGATGATCTTCTGGAGCCGCATGGGCAGGCCGCGCAGCGTGACGGCGTCGGCGCGCGTCTGGGATTCGCCCGCCAGTTCTCGGCGCACGAGGTCGAGGAGGTCTTGCGTCAGATCGGACAGATCCTGCCAGTGTCGGCGGTCGGGACGCGCGTCGGGGTCCTGCGTGATGTAGCCCCGAATCGTGTCCACGACCGCCTGGCCATCCTCGAAATCCGGGCCATCCTTCCGACGCATCAGGAAACAGATCTCCCTTTCGGGATACTTGGTCGAATCGACCATGGCGAAGAAGCCGCAGCTGTCCAGGGATGCCATGGTCTCCCGGACCAGTCCTTCCAGCCGCTCGAAGAACACCAGCGACGGTTCGACGTAACCGTGGAAACGGTCGTCGAACAAAGACATCCCCGCCGTCCGGGCGCACGTCTTGGTGTAGAGCGTCAGCAGGTGGGCCAGATCGGTCCAGCCCGCGAGGCGTGTATTGTGCTGCTTGTGCCGCCAGGCGTCCGTGGTCATGAAGGGCGGTACGCGGGGGTCGGTGGTGCGCAACCCCGCCAGGCAGTGCAGACCGGCACCGGGCAGCGTCCGATCCGGTGCGGGACCGGTCTCCATGGGCGCCATCGCATCGTCGATGACGGCGACGCACGACGGCGGCCACACTTGCCGGTCGATCACGCGCTGTACGGCCGCGGCCGTCGCCGTTCGCCGCTGGCCCAGGAGGCGCAGTCCGCGACCCTCGTCCGTCCTCTCGACCCAGATCTGGGAGTTCACCTGCGGACCGGGCAATTCCCGCAGCAGACGGGTTGCATCGCGCAGGCGGTCGGCATCTCGTAGGGCGTCGCCGGGATGCGGGACCGTCGCCATCACCTGAGCGAGCGTGACATCGTCCGCCGGGCCAACCCAGCGGGACAGCAGATTCTCCACCTCTTGCAGGCGTTCCAGCAGATCGGGCCGCTGCTCCATGAGGTGCGCCAGCATCAGCGTCTGGCGGATGCCGTCGTCGCTGTCGAAGCGCCATGTCGTGCGACCGAGCCAGACGAGGGCGCGGAACCAGGCCTCCAGCTCGACGTGGCGGGTGTAATGCCCGTTGGGACGGTAGCAGGCCAGATCCTCGGGCGCGTCCAGCAGCGGCAGTGTCCGGACACCCTCTGCTTCCTTGATGGCGGCCACCGTCGCGGCGACCTGTTCACGCTCGGGCGCAGGCAGGTGGACGGGCGCGTCCGGAGCCAGGAGTTCAGCAGCCACGCGGATGCGCGCAGCCGTGTTCCAGGCCAGACTCCGGAGCCGGGGATCGTCCAGCGCGGCGGCATACTCGGCGGCCGCCTCGTCGAGATCGCAACAGAGCCCGCACATCTGCGGATGGATCCGGAAGAGTTCCATCTCTTCCCAGGAGGCGCGCAGGAGCAGCATGTAGGTGCGCCACATGACATCGCTGGTGACGAACGGATACACGGCCGAGAGCAGCGCGTAGAGTTCCTCGCCCGTCTCCGGCAACACGGTGAATCCCTGCTTCAGAAGTTGTTCGATGTGCATGTCCGGCACATCGAACGGCACCACGATGCCGCGCTGGAAGAGTCGGACGTCGCGAGCCGCCCGGTGGGACAGACGGCGAAACTCGACGGCGCGGTCCGGATCTTCCGGCGCGTGTTCTCCCGCCACCATGGCGTCGAGCAGGGGAAGGCTCGCCGCGTCACCCAGTTCGGCCAGCCTGCGCACGGCCAAGTAGCGATGATCCCAGTCGCCGCTCCTGGCCATCTCCTCCAGAAGCGGCCGGATGGACGGTTCGCGTAGGCTGACCAGGATGTCGAGGGCCGCCGAGTGCGTCGACTCGCAGCTCCAGATATGAGTCTCGACCCGCGGCGCTTGCAACACGGACAACGCCAGATCGCGGCTGGCCATTTCTGGGAATTTTCGGAGAAGGTCCAGTGCGGCCTCCACATCGTCCGGAAGGGGCTGGTGCCTTGATACGGGCATGTGGTCACGGACCAGCGCCCGCGCGGCCTCGAGTTGTCGCGTGATCTCGACCTCGTCGTCGGGGATCGCGGGATCGGCCAGGACCGGCAATGCAGTCAGGATCAGCAGGGCGCAGATCGTATGGATGATGGAATATCGGAATGACATGACAGCACCTCCCTCTCGATCATATTATGGAATACGCGTGTTCATGTCATCGGACGTGTCACTGAATGGGCGCGTTTACGGTCGCATGGTCCTCGACGCCCGCCGCCGTCGCGTAAGCCGCCTGCAGGATCTCCACCGACGTCTTGCCGACGTAGTGGTCGGTGATGGTTCCGTCCGGGCCGATCACGAAGATCGTGGGCAGGAATTGCACGCCGAACGCCATCGTGGCGGCGCTGCCCTGGTCGAGCAGGCAGGTCATGGGGAGTTGCTGGGCGGTGACGTACTTCTCCACTCTTGCCGGATCTTCGGTCGAGACGATGAGGACCGTCGCGGTCAGGTCGCCGGATTCGAGCGCGGCCTTCATCTCGCGCAGCTCCGCGCGACACGGCGGACAGGTGGTGCCCCAGAAGTCCAGGATCACGGTCTGGCCGCGGAAGCTGGAGAGTTCGACCGGCGCGCCGGCGAGGTCGTGGAGGGCGACGTCCGGGGCGGGGCGGCCTTCCATGGTCGTCTGGACCATCAGCTTGCCCGGCTCCGCCCTGGTCAGCCCCGCGTCCGGTTGGAAGACGAAGTCGTCGGGCGTGAGGGGCGCGTTGAGTTCGAGGTCCGTGACGAAAGTCTGCATGGTCAGATGTTGCTCGACGCCGTGGACCAAGGCCGTGATCTCGGTACGAGTGCGATAGACCAGTCCATCGTCCGGGCAGATCCACGCACGCAGTTCGTCGACGTGAACCTCGTTGCCGTCTTGGGTCATCGTGGTGTCGAGCGTCGCGGTCCAGACCTGGAACCGGAGATCGCGCTCGCCGACCGTGAACGTGTCGGCGCCGGCGAGGTGGAATTCGGTCGGGCCGTCGAACGGGCGCAGGGCGGCCAGGAAGCCGTCGAGATTCACGGCGAAGCCGGCGGTCATGAAGGCCGGCAACTCGTCGCCGTCGTGGACAGCGGGGACGGCCTCGCTGACGGTGTATTTGCCGAGCGCGCTGTTGACGTTGGTCAGGGTCGCACCGTCGGAGATCTCCTCAAAGTTGCCCATCATGGATTCGGTCTTGGTGCGGGTGTAGGCGGGTGACAGGGCCGTCGTCGTGGTGTTGACCGGGATTTTCATGCCGCCCATTTCCATGACCGTCTTCTGGTCCAGGCGCAGGGACGTGACGTTGCCGAGCGTGGAGTCGGCGCGGGCGGTGAGGGTGGTCCAGTCGGATGCCTGGGCTCCGGCGAGGGCGGTGCAGATGATGAGCGTGGTCAGCAGACAGGTTCGGGGGGTCATGCGTTTCCCTCCAGTTACGCATCGGGGTTCGTTCTGTCGGTATGTCGAACCCGAGCGCGGTTGCACTCGCGCCGGCGCGGTCATTCGATCGCGAACGTCACGTACACGGGTACGAAGATCCTGCGGGCTTCGGGCGACACCTGGTCGTAGCTCGGAGGTGCGGGAAGGTCGAGGCTCTTGACCTTGCTGCGATCGCTCATCGGGAACTCGCTGATCTTCACGACCTCTCCCAGTTCGCCGTCCAGTCGCTCGACCATGGCCTTGGCCTTTGACCTGGCGGCATCGAGGGCCTGGAGCCGGAGGTCGTCCTTGATCGACTCCTGGTTCAAGATCTCGTAGGCAAAGCGGAGTTCGATCTCGGCGCTGTTGATCAGGGCGTCGAGTGTTTCTTCGAAATCGTCG
>CAZJMO010000195.1:0-6832 GCA_964547085.1 uncultured Fibrobacteraceae bacterium
GGCGAAGTTCGCGACGCGCTCGTAGGGAGCCAGATTGGGGTTGGCCTGGCGGCTGACGCGGTGGAAGTAGCGGTCGCGCTCGGGATGGGCGCGGCCCTCGAGCACCGGATCGGTCGGGTCGGGCACGATCAGCAGGACGTTGTAGGGACGACCGTCGCCGGCGAGGAACGTGCGCAGGATGCCGGGGACGCCGCTGAAGCGCGACTCCACCTTGCGCGGCGCCACGGTCTGGCCGCGGTTGTTCTTGTAGATGTCCTTGATGCGGTCGACGATCTGCAGGTGTCCGCCGGGCAATTCGCGGAAGAGGTCGCCCGTTCCCAGCCAGACATCGGCGGATTCCGGCCGATCGCAGCTCAGGTCGCCCGCCAGGCCGTCCTCCGGCAGATAGCGGGCGACGTACGGGCCGGCGACCTGCAACTCGCCCTGTGGCCCGAACCGCACCCGCACTCCGGGCAGCGGCAGGCCGACCGATTCCTCGACGTAGCCGCCGGGCGGCGTCATGGTCAGGCCGCCGGTGCCCTCGGTCATGCCGAAACCGCTGCACAGTTCGATGCCCCGATGCTGGAACCAGCGGAAGGTCTCGGGCGCCAACCAGCCCGCCGCCGACAGGCCCCAGTGCAGCCGGCCGCCGGTGACCGTGTCGAGCGCGGTGGGATCGTCGAGGTGTTCCTCCGCGCGTTCGCGGAGTTGCTGCCAGCGCAGCGGGATCGAGATCTGACCGGTGGGACGGACGTGTCGCATGCCGGCCAGGAGCGTGTCCAGCGACGGGTTGCCCGCGAAGACGTAGGTGCCGCCCCAGAAGAGCATGCCGAGCAGTTCCAGGTAGCGGCCGAACGTGTGGTAGAGCGGCAGGAAGGCGAGCAGGACCTCGTCCTGTCCGACAGCCGGTAGCGCCGCCGCGCGCGCGAATCGCTTGCTCACCAGGTTGTAGGGCGTGAACGCGATGCCCTTGGGCCGGCCGGTCGAGCCGCTGGTGAAGAGGACCGTGCACGGGTCGTCGAGTCCGTACCGCGCGCGTGCGGCGAGGCGCCGGTCGGCTTCCTCGGAGGTGATCCCGGCGAGGTCGCTGTCGAGCAGACGGACCTGCGCCGACGCGGCCGCGGCGCCGGGCTGGAGCAGGTGGATCGTGGGCGGCCGCTGCGCGCGGTCGCAGATCTCCAGGGCGCGCTGCAGGCGGTCGGGCGTATCGACGATCAGGTCGGTGGTGCCCAGGCGGTCGCAGATCCAGGTCAGCGTGGCGGTGTCCTCGTGCACGTTCAGCGGCGCCACGGGGATGCCGTGCATCAGGCAGGCCAGATCGCAGAGCGCGCCGTCGAGCGTGTTGGCCGACAGGAGGCCGACGGCGGGTCGCGGGCCCGTGGGGCCGAGCAGGTGTGCGGCGATCCGGCGGATGCGGCGGCGGACCTGCAGGTAGGTCAGCTTGGGCTCGTCGGGGCGTCCGAGGTCGTGAAGGAAGACCGTGTCGGGGCTGACGCGGACGCGCCATTCGAGAAGGTCGGCCAGGCCGTAATCGGCGCGACGAACGGCGGCCATGGCGAGGTCGGCCCAGCGGTGGCGCGTGCTGCGGTCGGGCAGCGCCGAGAGGAACCCGGGGCGGGCGGTGGTCTCGAGGAAGCGGCGCCAGGGCGCGGTCATGTCGGGGGACATGGCGGCCAGCGCGGCGGCGACGGCGGGATCACGGTCGTCGTCCCAGCGGTCGAGCAGCCGTTCCAGTTCGCCGCTGGAGGTCATGCCGGCGTCCCCGACAGGAGGTGTTCGCGCACGCGTTCGGCGACCGGGGCGGCGTCCTTGAGGCAGGCGTTGACGGCGATGCCGCGGTAGCTGCTGCCGCAGAGGAACAGGCCGGGCGTGCGGGCCAGCGCGTGATCGAGGGCGGCCAGTCGCGCGAGATGGCCGACCTCGTATTCGGCGATCGCGCGGGGATGTCGGAACACCCAGTGCCGCACCGGCCGGCCGCGCAGGCCGTACAGCTTGTCGAGCTCACGGACGGTGCGCTCGACGATCTCGGTATCGGACAGGTCGAGCCAGGCGGGGTCGCCGGCCATGGAACGCAAGAGGACGGTGCCGGCCGGGGCGCGGTGCTGCCAGATGCTGCTGGTCCAGAGCACGCCCAGCAGCGGCCGCTGCTCGGTGCTCGGAGTCAGCATGCCGAACCCGTCGAGGTCGTGGACCACGTCCTCGCGGCGGAACGCCAGGCCGATGACGACCAGCGGGTTGTAGCGGATGCCGCCGAGCAGGCGCCGGACCTCGGGGTCCTCGTGATAGGTTGCCGCGGCGTGCGCGGGGGCGGTGTCGACGACGGCGTCGAAGGGGCCGAGGACGCGGTCGCCCACGACGATGCGCCAGCCGTCGAGGTCGTGTTTCAGCTCGCGGACCGTGTGGCCGGTCAGCACGTCGCCGCGCAGGCCGCTCGCCAGAGCCCGCGGCAGCGCGTCGATGCCGTCGCGGAAACTCGTCAATACGCCGGTGGGGCCGCCGGTCTCGCCTTGGCGGTTGGTTTGGCCTTCGCGGCGACGCCGGCGGGCCAGCGCGATCATGGCGCGGAAGAGGCCGCCGTGGTCCTTTTCCAGCTCGACCATGCGGGGGAACGCGGCCGCCAGGGACACGCGCCGACACTCGCCGCCGGTGATGCCGCGGACCATGGGGTCCAGCATGGTGTCGGCGAACGCGCGGCCGAGGCGGCGGGCACCGAAATCCCACACGGTCTCGTCGGTCTCGGGTCGTTCGGCGGCCAGGCCCAGGTCCCGGCGCGGGCGCACCATGATCTCGCCGGCGATACGCAGCTTGGCCGCGGGCGAGAACATGCCGGAGGTCAGGAAGCGGCCCGGCGTGTTGGGGATCTCCTGCACCTTGCCCCGCAGGCAGAGGAAGCGCCGGCGAGCGGCGTCGCTGCTGCGGATGATGTCGTCCTGGAGACCGGCTGCGTGGGCCAACTCGAGGGTGGCCGGCTCGCTGTCGAGGAAGCCGTTGGGACCCCATTCCACGCGATAGTCGCCGTCGTGCTCGGTGCGCAGGTTACCGCCGACCTCGGGCGCGGCCTCGAGCACCGTGACCGCCGGAATCGGCTGGTCGTCACGGTCGGGATGTTCCAGGCGCCAGGCTACCGACAGTCCCGCCACACCACCGCCGATCACCGCCACCGGTCGGGTCCGTTCAGGCATGCGCGTCCTCCTGCTGCATCGATCCGGTCAGCCCGAAGGCGCGGCCGGCGAGCCGGTCGGCCAGTGAACCGAGCCAGCGCGGATCGAGGTTCAGGGCGGGCGTGCGCCGGAATTCAAGGAGGCCGGCGGCGCGGAGTTCCTCGCCCAGTTCATGGTCCAGTTCGTCGATCGTCTCGATGTGCTCGCAGTTGAAACTCACCGGCACGACCAGCAGCCGGCGCACGCCGCGTCCGACGAGGTCGAGGCAGGTCCGGTCGGTCGGCGGGCCGATCCACTTGACGGGCCCGACCTTGCTCTGGAACGCCAGGAGCGGCTGGCGACCGCCGGCGGCGAGCCGGTCCGGGATCGTCGCGTCGTCGAGCCGGTCGCGCAGACAGGCGTGGACCGCGCGCACGGTCGCGCGGGTCTGTCGGACATAGGCGTCGCCGTGCCGCGGAAAACGTTCCGGCAGCGAGTGTGCCGTGTAGACCAGCGCGGCGTCGTCCAGGCCGCGGTCGATGTCGTTCCAGGCCGCGAGGATCGGCGCGGCCTGCGCTGCGAGCAGCTCGACGTAGCCGGGCAGGAGGGGCCACTCGCGCAGCACGTGCCGCGGCGGATCCCAGTCGATCTCGTCGAGGACCCGCGTCAACTCGACCAGGCTCGATCCCGTCGTCGCCACGCTGAACTGCGGGTAGGTCGGCACGACGAGGAGCTGTTCGGCGCCCTGCTCGCGCAGTGTCGCCAACGCCTCGTGCGTGAAGGGGTGCCAGTAGCGCATGGCGACCGCGGGGCGGACGTCCAGGCCGCGGTCGTTCAGACGGCCGGCCAGTTCCGCGGCCTGTTTCTCGGACCAGTCCAGCTGCGGCGAGCCGCCGCCGAACCCGAGCCGCCGGTACTTCTCGCGGACCTCGTCCACGCGGCGCCGCACGATCAGCCGACCCAGCGGTCCGGAGAGCCATCCCGGAAGCGGCAACACCATGGGATCGGCGAAGAGATTCCGCAGGAACGGCGCGACGGCGTCGGGGCCGTCGGGACCGCCGAGCCCGAGGTAGAGCAGGCCCGTGGTCCGCGCCGCGTCGAGGCGACGGGCCGGGTGGAGTGGGGGCGCGTAGCGCACGGGACCTCCTCGTTCAGACGGTGCGCGAGTACAGCGGCTTCCCGCCGCCGCCGCCCAGGTAGGCGTCGAAGACCATGGCGACGTTCCGCAGGAAGAACCGGCCCAGGTCCGTGATCTTCAGCCCGTCGTCGTCGAGGGTCACCAGCCCTTCGGTCGCCAGCGGCGCGAGCTGCTCCATCGATTCCGGCAGGAGGTCGCCGACCTTCTTGCCGTGCCGGGCCATCGTCAGATCCCAGGGCAGTTCCAGGTTGCACATCAGGTGCAGGATCACCGCGCGGCGCAGCCGGTCGTCGTCGTTGAGCGCCATGCCCTTGACGATGGGCAGCCCGCCGTCGTCCAGGATCTTCTCGTAGGCGCCCACCAGGGCGGCGTTCTGCGCGAAGCGACCGCGGACCTCGCCGATCGCGCTGTTGCCCGCGGCGAGCATGTCCAGCGCCGGGCGCGTCGTGTAGCCCATGAAGTTCCGGTGCAGGCGCCGTTCGCCCAGGGCCACGGCCAGCTCGTCGTCCGGCCTCGCGAAATGATCCAGCCCGATCCACACGTAACCGGCGTCGGTCAGCGTCTCGACCGCCTGCTGGTAGAGCGCGAACCGTTCGTTGCCGGGCGGCAGCGCGCTCTCGTCGATCAACTTCTGCTGCGGCTTGGCCCACGGCACGTGCGCGTATCCGAACACCGCCAGACGGTCCGGCCGCAGGTCGATCACCTTGGCCAGCGATTCGGCGAACACCGCGGGTGTCTGGTGCGGGAGCCCGTACACCAGGTCCAGGTTCACGCTGTCGAACGCGGCCTGCCGCGAACTCTCGACGAAGCGCCGCGTCACCTTCTCCGGTTGCCGACGCCCGATCGCTTCCTGGACCTTCGGATCGAAATCCTGCACGCCCATGCTGATGCGGTTGAACCCGACCTCGCGCAGCAGCAACGGCTGGTCCGCCTTCCCGGCGCGGGGGTCGCATTCGATCGACATCTCGCCGTCCAGCTCGAAGCGGTCGGCCGCCAGCGCCCAGGTGCGCCGCAGCTGCTGTTCGGTCTGGAAGTTCGGCGTGCCGCCGCCCCAGTGCATCTGCACCACCCGACGCCTCCCGACCCGGCCGGCGAGCTGGTCGAGTTCGTGCTCGAGGTGGTCGAGATAGCGATCCACGTCCCGGCGGCTGTCGGGAACCGCGGCGTTGCAGCCGCAGTAGTGGCAGCGCTTCACGCAGTAGGGCAGATGGATGTAGAGGCTGACCTCGCGGTCCGGCTCGCGGGCGAGGTCGTCCAGGGCTTCGCGCCACTGGTCGGCGCCGAAATCGGTGGTCCAGGCCGGCACCGTGGGGTAGCCCGTGTACCGAGGACCGGGCTTGTCCAGGGGTGGAAGCAGATCCGCGGGAACGTCGACTCGCATCTATCTCTCCGAGCGATGTGCGTGAACGGTATCGACCAGCAACGACACCGCATCGGGCGGCGTCGTCGGCAGGATTCCGTGGCCGAGGTTGAAGACGTGTCCGGCGGCGTGATCGCCGGCGCGACAGACGGCGCGGGCGCGGCGCTTGATCTCGTCGTCGCTGCCGTAGAGCACCACGGGGTCCAGGTTGCCCTGCAGGATCAGGGTGGGATCCTGGGCCGCGACGCGGGCGAGGTCGCAGGTCCAGTCGAGCGACAGCGCGTCGGCGCCGACCATCCGCAGCGTGTCCAGGTTGCCCATGCCGCCCTTGCTGAAGAGGATCCGCGGCACGCCCAGCGGTTCCAGGTGCGCCATGATCTTCCGCAGCGGCGGCAGCGCGAACGTACGGTAGTCGTCGGGGTGCAGGATCGCCGCCCAGCTGTCGAAGATCTGGACCGCGGCGCAACCCGCCTCGACCTGCATCTCGAGGTGACGGCCCACCTGTTCGGCGAGCGTGTCCAGCAGCGAGACGGCGAGGTCGGGACGCGTGTAGAGGAGGGTCTTGAAGTTGCGGAAGTCGGAGCTGCCGCCGCCCTCGACGAGGTAGGCGGCCAGGGTCAGCGGCGCGCCGCCGAATCCGATGAGCGGGATCTCCGGCCGCTCGGCGCGCACAAGCCGGATGGCGTCGGCCACGAACCCGAGCTCCTCGCGCGGATCGACTACCCGCAGACCGGCCAGTTCCCGTCCGTCGCGCAGCGGCGCGGCCAGCTTCGGCGCACCCCTGCTGAAATCAAATTCGGCGCCCATCGGGGCCAGCGGTGTCAGGATGTCGCTGAAGATGATGCCCGCGTCCAGATCGAAGCGCCGCAGCGGCTGCAGGGTGACCTCGCACGCCAGTTCCGGGGTCGTGCAGAGTTCATGGAAGCTGACCCGTTCCCGCACGGCGCGGTACTCGGGCAGGTAGCGGCCGGCCTGGCGCATGATCCACAGGGGCCGACGAGTGGGCGTCTCACCGCGTAGAGCGGCGAGGAACGGAGCGGCAACGGAATCGACAGGAATTTCCACCATTTCCCGGTCGGCGGTCAAAATATCATCCCCCAGGGATTCCACCCCCATCTGGTAGCTTTCCAGGATCTTCCCGCCCGGTTTATTCTCGTAGATCTTGGAATTTTAGGATACCTTCAAGGGGGGCTCTCCATCCCACTTGGGGAAGAT
>CAZJMO010000196.1:0-6814 GCA_964547085.1 uncultured Fibrobacteraceae bacterium
GCCGACAACCCTGGATCATCTGTCCGTGAAAGCGGGACTGCCGGCCGACGCATGGCGAGAGGGTTGCAGCTTCGAAGTGTTCGAAGCGGAGATATGCAGCGAATGACTGCATTTCGAACGGAAACAAAACCTGTTGTCTACCGGAGTACCCGGCACTATTCTTTTGGCCTACACCGACGCCGATACGCCGGCCGGTACCACCCCTGACAACCTTCTGGAGATCATGGGTCTTCTCGACAAGGTTCACCAGTTCAAGACCGCCCGTCAACTGATGGACGCCGGACTGTATCACTACTACCGGCCCATCGAGTCGGCGCAGGAGAATACGGTCCGTTACAACGGGCGTGAAGTCATCATGCTCGGCAGCAACAACTACCTGGGGCTGACCAATCACCCCCGGGTCAAAGAGGCTGCCAAGGCCGCCCTGGACAAGTACGGCACCGGCAGCACGGGCTCCAGATTCCTGAACGGCACGCTCGACGTCCACGTCGAGCTGGAGGACAAGCTGGCCCGCCTCGTGGGCAAGGAGAAGGCGCTCGTCTTCTCCACCGGCTTCTTCGCCAACCTGGGCACCATCTCGACCATGGTCGGGCGCAACGAGTCGGTCATTGTCGACCGCACCGACCACGCCTCGATCATCGACGGCTGCCGCATGAGCTTCGGCAACGTCCGCAAGTACCGTCACCAGGACATGGAACATCTCGAGTTCGTCCTGGAGAAGGAACGCGGCGTCAACAAGCTCATCGTGGTCGACGGCGTCTTCTCGATGGAAGGCGACGTCGCGAAGGTGCCGGAGATCGTCACGCTCGCCAAGAAGCACGACGCGCTGGTCATGGTCGACGACGCGCACGGCGTCGGCGTCATGGGCGCCAAGGGCCGCGGCACCTGCGACCACTTCGGGGTGACGGACGACGTCCACCTCATCGTGGGCACGTTCAGCAAGAGCCTGGCGTCGGTCGGAGGATTCGTGGCCTCGGACGCCGAGACGATCCATTACATCCAGCACCTCGCCCGCGTGATGATCTTCTCGGCCAGCCCCCCGCCGTCCTCGGTGGCATCGGTGTCGGCCGCGATCGACGTCATGCTCGAGGAGGACTGGCGGCACGAGGCTCTCTGGCACAACACGCACGTCATCATGGCGCGCCTCCGGGACGCCGGCTTCGACACCGGCCACACCGAGACGCCGATCATCCCCGTCGTCGTCGGCGAGGACGAGACCACCTTCCGCATGTGCGTGCGCTGCTGGGAAGAGGGCGTCTTCGTCAACCCGATCGTCTCGCCGGCGGTGGAGCCGGGCAACGCGCTGCTGCGGCTGTCGCTCATGGCGACGCACACCGAGGACGAGATCCACAAGGCCATGGACATCCTGACGAAGGTCGGCAAGGAACTCGGGGTGATCTGACCTTCGGCCGATCCGGATCCGCGACCAACGCCCCGCGAAGCCGTCTTTGGCGCTTCCGGGGCGTTTCGCGTCACCGGCCACGGCCGCCGGCGGGAACGCACACAATGATCGAGGCACTCCGTTCGATGAACGGAAGTAGTTGTCGACTCGGGATTTATGGCTTGCAAGGACCACGAATCTTCGGCAACTTGGCGAGAGATCGTCCAACCGAGGAGCCCCCATGAGCGTGAGCGTCAAGCCGGTCAGCGGCAAGCGGCAGATGGCCGAGTTTCTCAAGATTCCGTACCGGATCTACGGCAAGAAGCACCCGCAGTACGTGCATCCGCTGCTCGCCCAGATGAAGGCATTCCTGGATCCGGAAAAGAACCCGTGCTTCGGGCACGCCGAGGGCGCGTACTGGGTCGCCCGCGACGGGCGGGCTCCCGTCGGCCGGATCGCCGCGGCGATCGACCATGTGAGCAACGAGTATCACGACGAGAAGGTCGGCATTTTCGGGTTCTACGAGGCGCCGGAGGACCCGACGGTCGCGCGCGCCTTGCTGGAAACGGCGCAGGCCTGGATCGTCGAGCAGGGCATGACCGTGATGCGCGGTCCCGGCTGCTTCACCACCAACCACGACAACCTCGGCCTGCTGATCCAGGGATACGAGCGGCCGCCGGTGATCGGGATGCCCTGGCAACCGCCGTACTACCTCGAGCAGATGGAGTCCTTCGGCCTGACCAAGGCCAAGGACCTGCTGGCCTGGGAATTCGTCGCCGTGGACGGCAAGGCGCCCGAGCGCATGGTCCGCTTCGCCGAACGGGCCAAGGACCGCTACCCGCTCACGTTCCGCAACTTCCGTCTGGACCGCTTCTGGGACGACGCCGAGATCGTGCGTCAGCTCTACACCGAGACCTGGCAGGACAACTGGGGATTCGTGCCCATGGACCCCGAGGAGTACCGGCACCTGGCCAAGGACATGAAAAGCATGGTCGATCCGGGCCTGCTGTTCATCGCCGAACTGAACGGCGAGCCGGTGGGCTTCGCCATGACCACGCAGGACTTCAACGAGGTCATCAAGCCGATGAACGGATCGTTGCTGCCCTTCGGCTGGCTGCGGTTCCTCCTGAACCGGCGCAAGATCCACGGCGTGCGGACGCTGCTGCTGGGCGTCAAACCCGAGCATCGTCTCAAAGGCATCGACGCCTTGCTGATCTACGAGACCGTCAAGTACGGGGTCCCGCACGGGTACTGCCGCAGCGAGTGCTCGTGGATCCTCGAGGACAACGCGGCGATGAACCACGCGCTTGAGAAGTACGGCTCCACGCTGAAGAACGTGTATCGCGTCTTTGAGAAGGTCGTGGGATGAGGACAGGAACCGTCGCCGTGACCGGAGCCACCGGATTCCTCGGCAGCCACGTCTGTGACGTGCTGCTCGCGGCGGGCAGTCGGGTCCGCGCCGCGCATCGGCCCACCAGCAACCAGCACTGGCTCCACGGCAAAGACCTGGAAACCGTGGAGGTCGATCTTGCCGATCCGGCGTCGCTGGATCGCTTCCTCGACGGTTGCACCGGCGTGATCCACTGCGCCGGCGTGGTGATGGCCGATGAAGCCACGTACCGGCGCGTCAACGTCGAGGGCACCCGCCTGATGCTCGAGGCGGCGTCCCGAGCCGGCACTGTCGACGCCTTCGTGCTGATCAGCTCGATGGCCGCCGGCGGCCCCGCCGGCCTGGACGCGCCGCGCGACGAGACCATGCCCGACGCGCCGATCACCGGTTACGGCCGCAGCAAGCACGCGGCCGAGGCGTTGCTCCGCGAAGCGAACTGGCCGATGCGGACGGTCAGCCTGCGGCCGCCGTCGCTCTACGGACCGCGCGACCGCGGGTTCGGTCCGCTGCTGCGGGCCGGCGCCCGCGGCTGGACCGGTCGCTTCGGCCGGCGCATGCAGGGACTGAGTCTCGTCCACGGCGCCGATGCGGCAGCCGCCGCGGTCGCGTTGCTGGCCACCGGGACCGCGACCGGATTCTACTACGTGGACGACGGCGCTGGTCACGACGGCCCCAGCCACCCCGGCCGCCGCTGGCCCTGGGGCTACGATTTCGACGAGGTCCGCTCCGTGCTGACCGTCCTCTTTGCCCGCACCGTCCGCTCGCTGGCGATTCCTCTGGGACCGGTCCGGCTCGTCAGCCGTCTGGCGCCCGCACGCGTCCGGAACTCCTCACCCGTCCTGAACCCCGACCGCATCCGCGACCTCGATGTCGCGGGCTGGGTCTGCGCGGCGGACCGCCTGCGTCGCGACACCGGCTGGCGCCCCCGGCACGATCTCGCGTCCGGCCTGCGCGACACTCTCGATTTCTACCGCCGCCGAGGATGGCTCTGATGGCCCGCCTCCTTGCCGCGCTGAAACCCTATCGCCAGGGCATGGACTGGATCGGCGTGATCTACGCGCTGGTCAGCGGCTTCTACCCGCTGCTCAATCCGTCCTGCTTCGATGTCGTGGCGGCGCCCGGGCCGTTCCACGCCCCGCTGCCGCACCTGCTGCTTCACCTGACGATCGCGGCCGTGATCTACCTCCTGCCGCCGCTGCTGCGCCGCAGCCCGAACCGGATCCTGCGCCTGCTGAGCCTGATCTACATCCCGATGCTGTTCCCGCTGTTCTACGCCGAGCTGGAGTTCCTGGGCGTCGTGTTCCGCGACTACGGGCACTCGTTCGACCCCTGGCTCATCGACCTCGAGCAGCGGATCTTCGGCCTGCAGCCCAGCCTGGAGTGGTCGCGTGCGTGGCCGTGGCCGTGGCTGCTGGAACTGATGGAGTTCGGCTACTTCAGCTACTACGGATTCTCGGTGATCGCCCTGCTCCTGATCTGGCTGACCGGCGCGCGGACCAGCGACCGCAACTGGGCGCTGTCGGCAGCCATGATCCGCGACCTCGCCGCCGTCATGCTCACCTGCTACGCCTGGTACACGGTCTTCCCGGTCTGGGGCCCCAAGTACTTCGACTTCCTGGGCATCGCCGGCTCCGTGGAATCCGAGGGACTCCACGGCTGGATCTTCACCGACACCATGCGCTGGATCCATGCCCACGGCGCGCTGCAAGGAGCGGCATTCCCGTCGAGCCACGTGGCCGGCAGCATGGTGTCCTGGTGGTGGGGCTGGAAGGTGGCGCCGCGGCATCGCGGCTGGTTCACCGCGCTGTGGGTGCTGCTGGACCTGAGCATCGTCTACTGTCGGTACCACTACGTGCTGGATCTCGTGGGCGGCGTGCTGTGGGGCACGTTCGTGCTGGCGCTCACCAATCGGTACATGACCATGCCGTCGGACGGCCTGCGTCCCGCCGCCGTCACGGCGAAGGATGAAAAAACGACGCCCACCGGTGGGCGGGCGCCGTCGTCATCCTGATTGTCCGGCGACCTCCGGCCGCCGCGTGGCTAGGCGCCTCAGGTGAAGGCGCCGCCACCGCCGCCGCCGCCGCCACCACCACCGCCACCACCGGACATCCCGCTCTTGGTGGCGAACGTGGACAGGTTCCGCTCGACCTTCTTGGAGCCGCACTGCGGGCAGACCGCCTCGCCGTTCTCCATCTGGGCGAAGGTCATCAACTCCTCGAACGACCGCTTGCAGTCGCGGCAGACGAACTCGAACATCGGCATGGTGCGCCCTCCCTGATGCAGATTCCTATTCGACCCGTTTATCGTCCGGATCGCTGTCGGACTTGAATGTCTCGTCCTGCGGGTCCACGACCTCGCATCGGTTGGCCATTCAGCCGCCCTTGATGCCGAAACGCGGCAGGATCAGTTTGACCACCACCAGATAGACGGCCATGAAGATGAAAATCTTCTCCATCAGAAACCACCCGTGCTTTGTTTATAAACTGCATAACTAATTGACTACAAGGTAGCCCGACGCCCATCGAAGTCAAGCCGCCGACAGCCCGTTCTTGCCGCACCGCAGCGCATGGAGTTAACTTCGGCGCCTGAGCACCACCCGCAATCCAGTCCGGAGGCCTCCCGTGTCCGAGCCCAGCTGCCGCTTCGAGCGAACCCTCGTCACCAGCGCCCTGCCCTACGCCAACGGTGAGATCCACCTGGGCCACATCGCGGGCGCCTACCTGCCGGCCGACATCTATGTCCGCTACCTCCGCCTGCGCGGCCGGCCCGTGCTCTACGTCTGCGGCACCGACGAATTCGGCGTGCCCATCACGCTGACCGCCGAGCGCGAGGGCATGACCCCGAAGGAACTGGTCGACCGCAACCACGCGTCGATCAAGGCCAGCTTCGAGGGCCTGGGCATCAGCTTCGACAACTTCTCGCAGACCAGCCGCGAGATCCACCGCGAGACCAGCCAGGCGTTCTTCCAGGACCTGCACGCCAACGGCCAGCTCATCGAGGAGACCACCCAGCAGTTCTACAGCCCCACCCAGGACCGTTTCCTGGCCGACCGCTACATCGAGGGCACCTGCCCCAAATGCGGCAGCGAGAACGCCCGCGGCGACCAGTGCGAGGCCTGCGGAACGTCGCTCAACCCGACCGAACTGATCGACCCGCGCGACGTCCTCAAGGGCGAGCCCCTCGAACTGCGCGACACCACCCACTGGTGCCTTCCCCTTGGTCAGTGGCAGGAGCGCCTCGAGTCTTTCATCGCCGAACACCCGGAATGGAAAGAGAACGTCCAGCAGTACTGCCGGTCATGGTTCAAGGACGGCCTGAAGAACCGCGCCGTCACCCGCGACCTCTCCTGGGGCGTGCCCGTGCCGCTGCCCGACCACGACGGCAAGGTCCTCTACGTCTGGTTCGACGCCCCCATCGGCTACATCTCGGCCACACGCGAGTGGGCCCTGGCCCAGGGCGACCCCGAGCAGTGGCGCCTGTGGTGGCAGAACGACTCCACGCGCCTGGTCCACTTCATCGGCAAGGACAACGTCGTCTTCCACACGATCATGTTCCCGGCGATGCTCATGGCCCACAGCGAGAACTACATTCTGCCCGACAACGTGCCGGCCAACGAGTTCCTGAACCTCGAGGGCCGCAAGCTGTCCACGAGCCGCGGTTTCGCCGTCTGGCTGCCGGACTACCTCGAGACCTTCCAGCCCGACTCGCTGCGGTACTCCATGGCGCGCAACCTCCCCGAGACCCGCGACATGAACTTCACCTGGGAGGACTTCCTGGCGCGCAACGACAACGAGCTGGGCAACAACTTCGGCAACCTCATCAACCGCGTCCTGACCTTCGTCCACAAGTACTTCGACGGTGTCGTGCCGGCATGGTCCGACGACGCGATGGAGGACATGGACCGCGCCGTCCTGGCCGAGGTCGCCGGACTGCGCGACAAGTGGGCCGGCCACATGGAACGCTTCGAGGTCAAGGCCGCCATGGAATGCGTCTTCGCGGCCGGCCAGGCGGGCAACCGCTACTTCGACGAGTCGGCGCCGTTC
>CAZJMO010000197.1:0-3646 GCA_964547085.1 uncultured Fibrobacteraceae bacterium
CGCCTTCGACGCCATGATCGACGTGTACTACGACTGCGCCGCGCCGGCTCTTCTCGTCCAGGCGGATCCGGGCATGATCGAGGTGGGCGGTTCGGCCACCGTGACCGCGAATCTCCGTTGCGGTGAGCAACCGTGGCCGGGTCGCGCGATCCAGTTCGAGTGCTTCGGACCCGCGGGGATCGACGACGATGAGGCGACGACCGATCCGGTCGGACGGGCGCGGACGATGTATGCCAACGACGGCGGTGCGGGCGATGTCACTGTCCGCGCATACGTCGACGCCTGCGAGGGGACGGATCAGGCCGCGACGGTCACGGCCGATGCCGGGATCACCGTCGGCGGCGACTCGCAGGGCTTCCTGCACGTCGGCTTCTCCCAGGACGCAGGCGACGGGCCGTTGGGAGTGTTCCAGGACGGCGCCGACGTCTCGTTCCATTTCACGGCCGCAGACGGTGTGGTCTCGGGCGAGGGCATGCTGGTGCACGCGGTGCAGATATTCCCGGGCGACCTGGACTGCTGGCTCGACAGCGTCAATGCGCCCGCGTTTCCGATCATGATCATGGGTACGGTGGCGGACGGGCAAGTCGAACTCCGGTTCGTGCCGCAGGGCTCGATGCCGTTATCGTTCGTGATGATGTGCGACCGGGATGATCCTTCGGACTACCCGTATGCCGGGCACGGACTGCTGGAAGGGATGGTTCTCTACGAGGATGTCCGGCCGTCGATGTCGTTCAGCGACGGGGCGACGGACTCCGGATCCGGGAGCCAGGACTTCGGCGGGGACATCCCGCTGGAGTACGAGTGGAACGTGACGATCCATCGGGCGAGGTACTGAACGCGCGGCGTCGATGTGGTACAATCCCGAGCGACACACCAGCCGAGAGGTTGATTCCGATGCGCCGTCTTACGCTGTTCATCCCGCTCCTGCTCGCGGGCACCGCCATGGCCCAACTCCCGTCCGCGTTCGACCTTCGGGACGTGGGCGGCACGGACTACGTCACCTCGGTCAAGAGCCAGCAAGGCGGTACCTGCTGGACGCACGGCGCGATGTCGGCCATGGAGGGCAACCTCCTGATGACCGGCAACTGGGCGGCCGCGGGCGAGGTCGGCGAGCCGAACCTGGCGGAGTACCATCTCGACTGGTGGAACGGCTTCAACCAGTACTTCAATCAGGACGTGTCACCGACCGACGGGACCGGCCTGGAGGTGCACCAGGGCGGCGACTATCGCGTGACCACAGGCTATCTGACGCGCGGCGAGGGCGCGGTGCGCGAGGTCGACGGCCAGGAATACGCGTCGCCGCCATCGCGCAGCGAACCGGACTACCACGTCTATTATCCGCGCGATGTCGAGTGGTACACGGTGGGTGAGAACCTGGAGCGCCTCGACCTGATCAAGCAGAAGATCATCGACGAGGGCGTTCTCGGCACCTGCATGGCCTACGACAGCGAGTTCATCTCGAGCAGCTACAACCACTATCAACCGTCCACCAGCGACATGCTGCCCAACCACGCGGTCGCCATCGTCGGCTGGGACGACGACCACGACGTCGGGGCGTCCGTGCCGAACGGCGCCTGGCTTTGCAAGAACAGCTGGGGGACGACCTGGGGCGAAAGCGGCTTCTTCTGGATCTCGTACTACGACAAGTGGTGTTGCCGGGAACCCCAGATGGGCGCCGTGTCGTTCCAGGACGTCGTCCCCATGCCCTACGACCGCATCTACAGCCACGACTACCACGGCTGGCGCGACACCATGGAGGGCGTCGAGCGCGGTTTCAACGCCTTCACCGCGGCGGCCGACGAGCGCCTGACCGCGGTCAGTTTCTTCACCGCCGCGGACGATGTCGCGTTCACGGTGCGCATCTGGGATCGTTTCGTCGACGGTCGCCTGCTGGACGAACTGGCCACGGTCGCGGGCGTCCGCGAGTTCACCGGATTCCACACCGTGGATCTGCCCGAGGCGGTACGACTGAAGTCCGGCGACGAGTTCTATATCGAGGTCGAATTCTCCGCCGGCGGCCATCCCTACGACCGCACCAGCGACGTGCCCGTGCTCCTGGGCGCGAGCTATCGGACGATCGTGCCGTCGAGCGCGTCGGCGGGCGAGAGCTTCTGGTGGGACGGCGTTGCTTGGTGCGATCTGCAGACGTTCGAGGACGAGGGCTGGACCGGCACCGCGAATCTCTGCCTCAAGGGTTGTGCGGTCGCGACCGGTCTGCAGGTGTCGCCCGTGGAGAGCCTGCATTTCGAGGGCGCCGAGGGCGGCCCGTTCACGCCGGCGACGACGATCTGCGAGCTGACCAACCGCGGTCCCGGCGCCTTCGACTACACGGTCGAACTGGCCGCCGGTACGGACTGGGCCGAACTCTCCGGAGCGGTGGCCGGCACCCTGGCCGAGGGCGCGACAGCGACCGTCACCGTTGCCGCGGGCGCCGGCGCGGCGTCCCTCGACGTGGGCGCGCACTCGGGCGCCGTCGTCTTCACCAACACGACCGACGGTGCGGGCGACACCGTGCGCGACGCGATCATCGTGGTCGGCGAGGTCGTGCCGCAACAGACGTGGCTCCTGGACGCCGATCCGGGCTGGACGTACTCGGGCGACTGGGCCTGGGGCCAGCCGTTGGGCCAGGGTGGAGAATACGGCAATGCCGATCCCACCAGCGGCCACACCGGTGCGAACGTCATCGGCTACAACCTTGCCGGCGACTACCAGGACAGCATGGGCGAGCAGCATATGACCACCACGGCGATCGATTGCCGCGGTCTTTACGGCGTCACGCTGCGTTTCTGGCGCTGGCTCGGCGTCGAGCAGCCGTCGTACGACCATGCGTCGATTTCCGTGAGCAACGACGGCGCGCTCTGGACCACCGTCTGGACCAACCCGACCGAGATCACCGACAACGCGTGGACCCAGGTGACGTACGACATCTCCGCGGTCGCCGACGACCAGGAAACGGTCTACCTGCGCTGGACCATGGGGATGACCGACGCCGGCTGGCACTACTGCGGCTGGAACCTGGACGACATCGAGATCCTGGGCCTCGCGGACCTGTCCGTGACCGACGCCGGCCCGGGCGATCTGCCGCGCGCGGCCGGTCTGACGGGCGCCTGGCCGAACCCGTTCAATCCGTCGGTGACGCTGCAGTTCGCGTTGCCGCAGGACGGCCCGGCGCGCGTCGCGATGTACGATGTGGCCGGGCGTCGCGTCCGCACGCTCGTGGACGAGCGACGCGCGGCGGGATCGCACACGGTGACGTGGGACGGTAGGGACGACAGCGGCCGGCGCGTGACCAGCGGCGTGTACTTCGCGCGGATGGAGGCCGGGGCGGCGGCGTCGGTGCGGAAGGTGATGCTGGTCAAATAGATTCGGTCGTGGCCGGGTTCCTGCGTTCTTCGCCGGAATCCGGCCTTTTCCATGGCCGCCGCGCCCACAACCCGCTACCATCCCCTCATGAACTGCCCCGCCTGCAAATCCGAGATGTTCGTCATGGAGTACGACGGCCTCGAACTCGACCACTGCCCGTCCTGCGAGGGCGTGTGGTTCGACGCCGGCGAGTTGGCGCTGCTCTTCGCCGACAGCGATCAGAGCGCGCATCCCGAACTGGTGCCCGACGTCCTCGCCGCGCTGCCCGCGGTCAAGGCCGGAG
>CAZJMO010000197.1:3656-6795 GCA_964547085.1 uncultured Fibrobacteraceae bacterium
GGGCGCGCGCGGCGAGACCATAGTCGGCCTGCGCGATCGATGTCGCGGAGAAGGCCGGCCGCTGCCCGACCTGCCGCAAGCGCATGCGGAAGGTGAACATCGGGCCCGACGGGCGGGTACTCGTCGATGCGTGTCCGAGTGGGCACGGCCTCTTCTTCGATCGCGGCGAGGTGGCCGACCTCGCCCGCGACATGGTCGCAGACAACGACAACCCGCCTGCCCGGCTGATCGCCTTCCTGGGCGGCGTCCTGGGCCGCTCCGACGCGGCCGCTGAACCGGAGGAACCCGCATGATCGTCCTGCTCGTCCTGCTCGGAATCGTGGTCGTCGTGGTCGCGTGGCTGGTTGGCATCTACAACGGCCTGGTGCGGCTGCGCAACCAGATGAAGGAGGCCTGGGCGCAGGTCGACGTGCAGCTCAAGCGCCGCTTCGACCTCATCCCCAACCTCATGGAGACCGTGAAGGGTTACATGCACCACGAGCGCGAGACCCTCGAGGCCGTGACCCTGGCGCGCGCCGCGGTGCAGGGCGCCGGCTCGATCGGCGACCGCGCGCAGTCCGAGGGCGTCCTCGGCATGGCGCTGGGCCGGCTGATGGCCGTGGCCGAGTCGTATCCCGACCTGAAGGCCAGCCAGAACTTCCTCGCGCTGCAGGAGGAACTGTCCAGCACCGAGAACAAGATCGGATTCGCGCGGCAGTACTTCAACCAGGCCGTCATGAACCTCAACAACAAGATCCAGATGTTCCCCAGCAACATCGTGGCCGGCATGTTCGGCTTTGTCGCCGGCGACTTCTTCGAGGTCAAGGAACCCGAGGTCCGCGAGGCTCCCAAGGTCTCGTTCGACTAGCCCATGTTCGAAGCGATTGCAGCCAACAAGCGCAAAAGCGCCTTCCTGGTGGTCCTGATGGCGCTCCTCCTGGGCGCCATGGGCTACGCCCTTGGCGAGTACTTCGCCCAGGACGGCGGCGTCGTGGGTCTGGTGGGCGCGATCGTGCTGTGGCTCGTCCTGACGCTGGTCGCCTGGAATCGGGGCGGCAAGCTCATCGTGACAACGTCGTGCAGGCGCAGAGTGGGGACCGAGGATCTGCCGGTGCTCTGGAACGTGGTCGAGGAGATGACGCTCGCGTCCGGCTTGCCCAAGATGCCCGACATCTACGTCATCGACGATCCGTCTCCCAACGCGTTCGCCACCGGCCGCTCACCCGAGAAGTCGGCCGTGGCGGTGACCAGCGGCCTCTTGAAGATCCTCGATCGCGACGAGTTGCAGGGCGTGATCGCGCACGAGCTCGGCCACGTCAAGAACCGCGACATCGTGCTCATGCTGTTCGCGGGCGTGCTCATGGGCGCGATCGTGCTGCTGGCCGATGTCGGGCTCAGGTCCTGGTTCTGGGGCGGCGGACGGTCGCGGCGGTCGTCGAACCGCGAGGGCGGCGGACAGGGGCAGGCGCTGGTCATGGTGGTGGCGATCGTGCTGATGATCCTGGCGCCGATCCTGGCGCGGCTCATCTACTTCGCGGTGTCGCGCAAGCGGGAGTACCTGGCCGACGCCTCGGCGGCGACGTTCCCCCGCTAACCCGACGGGCTGGCGCGCGCGCTCGAGAAGATCGGCGGCGCGGCGGCCGGCAAACTGCGCGGCGCGAGTCGGGCGACGGCGCCCATGTACATCGTCAATCCCATGGCTGCGGCGGCCAAGAAGCGTGACGCCGCGTCGATGACCTCGACGCATCCGCCGATCCAGGAGCGCGTGCGCATCCTGCGGGCGATGTCGGGCGCGTCGTTCCAGGATTACGAGGAGAGTTTCGGCGAGATCACCGGGCGCGGGGGCGTGTTGCCCAAGTCGGCGCTGGAGGATCCGCACGCGGGGGCCGGGTTGCGGGTGCAGGGGGAGACGTGGCGGCGGGAGCAGGCCGGAGCGGTGGCCGGCGCGGCTGCAATGCCCGAGTCTGCCGCGGCGGTGGCTGCTGCGGCGCCCGAGGCGCCCGAAAGCGCGCGGCAACGGGCCCGCGCGGTGGACGACTGGTTCTACGACAAGGACGGCTGGCGGCATGTGGAGTGCGGGTGCGGGGCCGTGTTGAAGATTCCGCCCGCGTTGGCGTCGTCGCGGATCAAGTGTCCGCGGTGTGGGACGGAGCACGCCGTTTGAGCGGTCTTCGATGCCTGGAACTCAACCCGTAAGACCCACCGCCAACTCCACACGTTCCCGCAACCGCTCCACATGCGTCCCTTCCCAGAACAGCTTCCCACACGCCTTGCAAACCCAGTAATCCTCCAGCCACGCCCTGGTCCGCGGCGGAATCGGCACCGTCACGTCCTCGCGCCGCGTTGCTTCCAGCACGCCGTTGCAGGCCGCGCACCGCCCCGGCCGCGTCACGCGGTCGGCCAGCCGGAACCGTCGCAGCACCTCGACGAGCTGCCCGTCCGCGTCGTTCGACCGCACCAGCATGGCGCTGGTGACGGCGGTGCGTTTCAGCAGCGCCCGGTGCCTCGACAGCACCGTGCGGCCTTCCTGCACCGCCAAGCGCGCCAGCGCCGGCTCGCGCCACGCCGGATCCCAGAGCGTGTCGAAGCTGCAGAACCGCAGCAGGCGCGCGAGCTTGCCCAGATGCAGGTCGCAGAGGAAGCGGGGGTCGGAAAGCGGTGCGGGCTCGACCGGCCACGCCTCGAGGAACGCGCCGTCGGGCACGAGGTCGGCGAGTGCGGCGGACTGTCCGTCCAGGCGAACGCGGCCGATCTCGCAGTGCGGCGGCCCGGCGGCCTCGATCGCGTCCTTGATCGAGGTGGCCGCCGGCAAGCGGCGGGGAATCGGGCCGCGCCCGGGCGCGAGCTTTCGCAACGCGCCGTGCAGAATGAGGTCGAAAGTGAGCATGGTGCCGCCAGAATACCGCATTTGAGAGGTCGTTCACCAGGGATTCACAGAATCGTGACTTTCGACCAGTTGACATAAAGGCGACCCTCGGGCTATGGTTCGCGACCACCCGCCCCGGAGGTCCCGTCTGTGCATCCGTCTCGAACCGCTGTCCGGCGCCTCTTCGCCGGTATCCTGCTTCTGGCAGTCCTGTTGAGCGCGAGCACGCTGTTGGCCGACGCGCGCAAGGACATGTACACCAGTGTCGGTATTCTCGGCGTGACGATCACCAAT
>CAZJMO010000198.1:0-3421 GCA_964547085.1 uncultured Fibrobacteraceae bacterium
ATGCTGGTCACCGACTGGGGGTTCCTGTCGACGCACTCCCCCGGCGCCAATTCCATGGTCGGTGTGGCCTGTGCCTGGGTCCAGATCGATCAGAACGCCGGCCGACGGCGCTTCTATCTGGCGTCGCGCATCACCGGCGTCGGAGTGGTGGACATCAACTACGGCAACGCCTCGCTGGCCAGCGACCCGGTCGTGCCGACCCGTCTGGACGAGAGTTCGGCCGACGTGCTCGTGGTGGCGCACCCGGATTTCCGCGAGGGCGCCCAGGAGTGGATCGACTACCGGAAGCAGAGGGCGGGGTCGGAAGGACTCACGTTCCAGATGGTCGAGCCGCAGGATCTCTACGACTGGTACAACGGCGGACTGCGCGGCCCGATCGCGATCAAGCGCTGGGTCAACCACGCGCTCGACAGCGCGACGTGGGGGTCGTGGACGCTCGTCCTGGTCGGGGACGCCAACGAGAATCCGCGCCGCGCGGGCGTCTCGGGCGAGGGCATGGACTACTCGCGGGACTGGGTGCCGAGCCATGTCCACACCCAGGATGTGTCGGGTCTGTCTCCGGAGGTCCTGGCCTCGGACGACTGGTACGGCAACCGGGATGCCGACGACCTCGACTTCCCGAACGGCACGTTCGAGCCGCCGGACATGTACGTGGGCCGTTTCCCGGTGAACTCGCCGGAGGAGATGCAGCGGCTCCTGAACAAGATCCAGATCGTCGAGAACGTCCAGCCTGGCGAGACTTGGCGTCGCCGCGGCATTTTCATCGCGGACGACGCCTGGTCGACCGGCAGCTACAGCACCAGCGAGAGCTACAAAGTCGAGGAACAGAGCTGGGAGTGGGCGTTCGAGACGAGCGAGGCCGGCGCGATGGCGGTCGATTGGAACGACAACGCCGGCATGGTGGCGCTGGATTCGACGATCGTGCTGCTGCGCCGGTACATGCAGGACTACTATCCGGCCGCGGGCGGGTCGGTCGACCTGAGTGACGCGCGGCACAACTGCGAGTTGAGCGGCGCCACGCCCGGTCTCATCGCGACGCTCAGCCAGGGTGCGCTTCTGGCTCATTACCAGGGGCACGCCAACCACTGGGTGTTGGCGCACGAAGACTGGATGCTGGACAATCGCCTGGAGGGCACCCGCCGCGCGGACATCGCCGATCTCTCCAATGTCGGCAAGCCCTGGGTCTTCTGCGGCATGGGCTGTCATCTCGGCGATTTCATCCAGCACGTGGGTCGCTACAGCGGCACGGTCGAGCCCGGATTCGGGGAGAAGCTGCTGCTGTGGACCGATGCCGGCGCGTCGGCGGTCTATGCGAGCAGCGGCTACGAGTATCTTGCGCCGAACGCCCGTCTGAGCGAGCAACTCGTCGAACGTATGACGCAGTTGCCGCCGTCGGTGGCGGTGAGCGGCGAGACGGTGACCAGCCGGTGGATGCTGGGTGAACTGCTGTGGGCAGCGGAAAGCGACGTGTTGGCGACAGAGAGTTCCTACCGCTTCATGGTCTACCAGTTCGCCCTGCTCGGCGACCCGCTGATGGTCCTGGACGCGGGGGCGCCGGAGATCGAGGCGCAGCTGTCCGGAACCGCCGCCGGTGCGATCACGGAGGAGGCGGACCTCGTTGCGACCGACGCATCCAACCTGCGGACGATCACCTTGCGGGCGCGGGACGAGGCCGGTGTCGACCGGGTCGAGGTCATCGATTCCACGGGCGCCGATCTGACGTCCGCGGCGGTGACGAGCGAGTCCGTGCTCTACGACAACGGCAGCCGCCAGGTCGTGGATTACGAGCTGTCGGTGCCGGTGCGCCCGTTCAACCACGACGTGGTCGTGCACGTCCGGGACAGCGCCGACCGTTTGACGTCGGACGACCACACGCAGCTCACGCTGCACGTGGCGCAGGAGCACGAGGTGACCACCGCCGGCGGCGAACCGGTGGATCCGGCGACCTTCGTCTTCACCGTCGGGGAACCGACGCCGCTGGAGATCAACGTGACGAGCGCGGCCTGGTTCGCCGAGCCGGTCGCCGTGAGCGTGGCCGGGTCGGGGTTGACCGTCAGCGACGTCGTGGTTTCGCGACTGGGCGACCACGATCTGCGCGTGACCTTCACCGCCCTGGCCGAGGGCGACGAGGCCGAGCGCGGGGTCGATCTGGTGATCGACGGCTACACGACCTCCATCGTGCTGGAGGGCGACGATCCGGTGATGCCGGGCGGCGAGATCTCGCGCCTGGTGAACTATCCCAACCCCATGCGGGACGACACGCGCTTCGTGTTCGCCACCGAACTGAACGGCGGGCGGGGGCGTGTCCGCGTGTGGACCGTGAGCGGTCGGTCGGTGGCCGAGGTGTCATTCGCACTGGCCGGGGGCGGCCATGAGATCGTATCGTGGGACGGACGCGACCGCGAGGGCGACCGTCTCGCCAACGGCACCTATCTCTACCGCGTGGAAATCGAATCCTCGACCGGCCAGGTCCGCAGCGACATGGAACGGCTGGTCATCATGCGCTGATACGGAGGCGTGCATGTCCTGTCCCGAACCTCGCCCGACGCGCCGCGACGCTCTGCCCCGCTCGTCGTGCTGCTGGTGGTCCTGGCGGCCGCCGGCTGCCTGCCCCGCAAGAAGATCGTCTCGACCGAGGGCCGCCCGACCGGTCCGGTGCCGACGGTGTCCGCGGACGGACCGCTGCTGCTGCGGGTCGGCCTGGCCGAGGGCCTGTCGAAGCAGCGCCTGAGCTGCACCGGTCCCTGGGAACTGCGCTCCGGCCGCTACGACCACGCGATCATCGCCCTGGCCGCCGACGACACCGCCTCGGCGTGGGTCATGTCCGGCAAGATCATGTACGGCAGCGACCTGCAGGGCGGCATCGTCGACTGGCTGGTGGCCGCGCCGCGCGACCCGGACGACGTCCTGGTCTGGGACGACCGCCCCTGGCGCGGACAGCTGAACGTCATCATGACTCCGTCCGACAGCTCGGGCGTGTCGGTGATCAACGTGATCGACATGGAGAGCTACCTGGCGGGTGTCGTGCCCGGCGAGATCGGAAGCGGCCGCACGGCTGTCGAGGCTGCCGCCGTGCAGGCCCAGGCCGTCGCCGCGCGCACGTACGCCGCGGCGCGCCTGGACGCGCAGCGGGATCGCGGCTTCGACCTCTTCGCCGACGTCCGCGACCAGGTCTACGGCGGCGCGGGCGTCGAGGATTCGCTCTGCACCGCGTCGGTCAACGCGACCGCGGGGTTGGTCCTGCGCCGCGGCGAGGTCCTGGCCGACACCTACTTCCACTCGACCTGCGGCGGCCACACCGCGGCCATCGACGAGGTCTGGCCGTCGCCGCCCGATCCTCTGCTCGGCGGCGTGTCGGACCAGCGGCCCGACGGTCGGCCGTGGTGCGCCGACAGCCGCTATGCGCAGTGGCGGGAGCAAT
>CAZJMO010000198.1:3431-6772 GCA_964547085.1 uncultured Fibrobacteraceae bacterium
TCGTCGACTGGCTGGTGGCCGCGCCGCGCGACCCGGACGACGTCCTGGTCTATGTCGACCGCCCCTGGTGCGCCGACAGCCGCTATGCGCAGTGGTGTGAGCAGTGGACGTGGCCGGAGCTGGAATCGGGCCTGGTGCGCACCCTGCCGGAATATCTCGATCTGGTGTCGGCGCCCGCCCGCGCCGCCTGGGCTGTCGACGCGTTCACGCCGACGATCGCCGGTGCGGAAGGCCGCGAGCCCGGCGCCCTGCAGGGGCTGGCCGTCGCCGAACGCACCGTCGAGGGCCGCGTCGCGGTGCTGGAGATCGTCACCGAGGCGGGCCTGTACCGGATCCGCGGCGACCAGACCCGGCGCGTGTTGCGTCCGGTGTCGGGCCGGCCGTCGCTCCTGCGCAGCGCCTGGTTCGATCTCGACGTCGAGGCCGGCCGCACCGTGGCCGCCCGTGGTCGCGGCTGGGGCCACGGCCTGGGTCTCTGCCAGATGGGCGCCTTGGCGCGCGCCCGGGCCGGCCAGGACGCCCGCGGCATCCTGGCGCACTATTATCCCGGGTCCCGCCTCGAGGCCCTGACCCCGGCGGTCCTGCCGTGAACGCCGTCGCGCAACGTCTGGTCGTGGGACTGGTCGGCGCGGAGCTGCATCCGCAGGAGCGGGCGTGGCTCGAGCAATGGCGGCCCGCGGGAGTGATCCTCTTCGCCCGCAACGTTCGCGACGCGCGACAGATGCATCTGCTGGTGCGCGAGTTGCGGGCCGTGCTGCCGGACGGCGCGGAGATCTGCGCCGACCACGAGGGCGGTCCGGTGTCGTTTCTGCAGGCGGTGGTCGGCCGACCGCCGGCGCCCCGCACGCTCGGTGATCTCGATGATCCCGACCTCACCCGCCGCGTTCATCTGGAGACAGGGCGCCGCCTGCGCGAGATCGGTCTGGATCGGGTGCTGGCGCCGTGCTGCGACGTGCTCACCGAGCCGCGCAATCCGGTCATCGGCGCGCGGGCCTTCGGGACGGGCGCCGACCGGGTGGCGCAGCACGCGGCGGCCGCCGTGCTGGGGCTGGTCGAGGCCGGACTCGCCGGTTGCGTCAAGCACTGGCCGGGACACGGCGGAACCGCCACGGACACGCACTGCGACGCCGGCGGCGGGACTACGGAACAGGCGCGTTCGCCGTTCACCGCGGCGCTGGCGGCCGGCTGCGACGCGGTCATGGTCGCCCATCTGCCGGTCGCCGACGGGCGCCCGCCGCTGTCGATCGATCCGGCCGGGGTGGCTGATCTGCGCGAGGATCTGGGCCCCGACGTCACGATCCTGAGCGACGACATCAGCATGGGCGCGTTGCGCCGTTCGCTCATCCTGCAGGGCGTTCCCGCCGGCGACGGTCGCGATTGCGGCCTGGTCGACCCGGCGATTCTGACCGGCGCCTGGCTCGAAGCCGTGGCCGCGGCCGGTTGCGACCGGCTGCTGCTGCGCGGGATTCCCTGGCGCGCCATGCCGCTGGAGTCGTCGCAGGAACAGCCGCGGCTGCCGCTGGACACGGTCGGACCGGATCCGCTGCATCCAGGTCCGGACGCATCGGTCTACGCCGAGGCGCGCAAACGTGCCGCGGTCGATGTCGCGCTCCGCCCGGGACCCGATCGGGTGCTCTGGTTCGACACCACCGGCGGCGACCGTCTCGGCGACGCGGTGGCTCTGGCGCCCCTGCTGGAGTCGTGGTGGCCGCGCCTGGAACGTCTGGATGCCCAGACGCCTCAGCTGGCCCCCGGCAAGCCGTATGCAGCGATCCTGGTCACGGGCCATCGTCCCCTGACCGTGGCCCACGCGCAGCTTCTGGAGCCGCTGGCGGCCGCTGTGGGGACGGCGCTGACGGCGGGGCATCCCAGCCTGGCGGCCGATCTGTCGCGTCTGGTGGGGCCCGGATGGCGAGTGGACGGGTTATTCGATCTGTCGGGCCCGGATCTGCTCCCGCTGGCGCTGCGGAACGGTGCCGGCGAGGGGCCGGAATCGCGGTAAAAATTCGGTCATCGGCCATTTGACAGACTGCGGGAGGCACGCTATATTCCCGCACCTACGCAGCCTGGCGGGGGCGTAGTTCAGATTGGTTAGAACGCCGGCCTGTCAAGCCGGAGGTCGCGAGTTCAAGTCTCGTCGCTCCCGCCACTCGTACCCTCCCGGTTCGACCGCCCTCGAGGCGGTTTTTTCCTGCCCATTGACCACGACGCGCGCATGCGGCAATGTTGCTGCGACCGATTCCGTGCCCCGAACTTCTGCAAGGAGATGCGCATGACCCGGATGAACTGCATCGTCATGCTGGCGCTGGCAGCCCTGCTGCTCGCCGGTTGTGGCGGAGGCGAAGGAGTGGAACCCGTGAATCGCTGGGTGAACACCACGTATGCCGACGAGAACTGCGAGTGGCTGGGCGACGCCGATCTGGCCCCGGCGGACGACCTGGCCGCGCGCGCCGAGGATTTCGCGATCGTCGAGCTGGAGCCCGATCTGTCGAGTCTGAGCGATACCGAGAAGAGCGTTCTGGACGAACTGGTGGCCGCCGGCCGCATCATGCACGACCTCTTCCATGTCCAGGCCACGCCCTGTTTCGACGCCATGCACGCCCGCGTGGCGGCCTACAAGGGCGACGGCGCGGACGGGCTTCGCCGCTACTTCACCATCAACGCCGGTCCTTGGGATCGTCGCCTGGACCGCGAACCGTTCGTCGGCGGCTGGGAGCATCCCGCGGGCGCCAACTTCTATCCCCGCGACCTGACCCGCGCCGACCGCGACCTGATCGGCGACCCGGCCAACGGCCTGGACGGTCTGTTCACCATGATCCGCCGCGACCAGGACGGCGAGCTCGTGGCCGTGCCCTACAGCACGTTCTTCGCGCCGGGCCTGACCGAGGCCGCCGCGCACCTGCGACGCGCCGCCGAGCTGTCGGACAACGTCAGCCTCAAGGCCTTCCTGAACGCGCGCGCGGACGCCTTCCTGAACGACGACTACTTCGAGTCCGACATGCTCTGGATGGACCTCGACTCGCACGTCGAGGTCACCATCGGCCCGTACGAGGTCTACGAGGACGGGATCTTCAACTACAAGGCGTCCTTCGAGGCCTTCGTCACCGTGACGGACCCCGAGGAATCCGCGCGTCTGGCCAAGTTCAAGGACGAACTGTCGTGGCTCGAGGCGCACCTGCCCCTGGCCGACGAGCACAAGAACCTGGATCGCGGCAGCGAGTCGCCCATCCGCGTGGTCGACCTGGTCTATTCGGGCGGCGACACGCGCGCCGGAGTCCAGACCATCGCCTTCAACCTGCCCAACGACGAGAGGGTCCGCGAGGCCAAGGGCAGCAAGAAGG
>CAZJMO010000199.1:0-6758 GCA_964547085.1 uncultured Fibrobacteraceae bacterium
AGCGCCGCCGACACCGGCCCGGCGTCGCCCAGGTTCACGGTCTGGATGATGCCGCCCGACAGCTCGAAATCGAAGCACATGGCGAACTCGTCGCCGCCCGGCACGACGTCCGCATCGCCGAAATACGGCGCGATGTCGTCGGGGCCGGACCAGATCTCACCCAGCATGAGGCGGTCGGGGTAGTGCGTGCGCATGAAGGCGGAGAACACGCGCCAGGCGGCGTGGGTCTCCGGCGTGTCGTTCTGCTGGCGGCCCGGACCGGCTGCCACGAGGTGGCGGGCCGCGTCGAGGCGGAAACCGTCGACGCCTCGGTCGAGCCAGCGCGCAGCGATCCCCTGCGCCTCGGCCATGACCGCGGGATTGCGGAAGTTGAGGTCGGGCATGCCGCTCCAGAAGATGCCGTAGTAGTAGGCGCCGCCGCGCTCGTGCCACACGCGATTGCTGCCGCCCCACGGCTGGACCCAGCCGGGGTCGTCCGCGCGCCAGACATACCAGTCGCGCTTCGGCGAATCGGGGCCGCGGGCGCTGTCGACGAACCACGGGTGCCTGTCGCTGCTGTGGTTGAGCATGAGATCCAGCACGACCGCGATACCGCGCCGGTGACATTCGCGCAGGAGACGGTCGAAATCCTCGTCGGTGCCGTACTGCGGGTTGAGGCGATCGTAGTCGATGCAGTCGTAGCCGTGGTAGCTGGGCGAGGCGAAGACCGGCATGAGCCAGAGGGCGTCGATGCCCAGGTCGGTGTCGGTGGCGGGGTCGCCGTCGTTGAGGTAGTCGAGCTGCGCGGTGATGCCGTTGAAGTCGCCGACGCCGTCGCCGTCGGAGTCCTTGAAGCTGCGGACGAAGATCTCGTAGCCGATCCGGCCGCGCCAGTCCTGGAGCGTCCAGGCGGGAACCTCCGTCGCGACAGCGCCCGCGCGCCCGGCCGCCGGGACCACGCCGGGCAGGACCGCGGGGCGGCCCAGGGCGCTGGAGAAGTCTCCGAGGACCATCTCCTGCGTCACGCCCGCGGGCACGACGAGGTCGACGATCGGCGGCTGCAGCGCCTCGCCGGAACGGCCGCCGCCGAAGCGGTTCGTCCATTCTCCCGGCGAGACCTGCAGGACGCCCAGGGACCGGCTGGACTCCTCGCGGAGGCCGGCGCCGGACATGACCTCGAGGCTGACGGCCAGATCCGCGCCGGTGACGCCGCCGGTGTAGGCCCAGGTGCCGCGCGCTCCGCCGCCGAGCAGCGCGTGCGGCACCTCGAAGCTCAGCTCGCGGCCGCGGACCTTGAAGTCCGTCGGGAAGCGGACGTGCCGATCGAGCGACGCGGCGATACGGGCATCGTCGCCGTCGTTCTCGGCGAGTTCGGCCTGCAGGATCCGGTGCAGCACGCCCTTGATCACCGCGGGCCGGGGCGTCGCCACGACCGCCACGTCCCACGCGTCGTCGGGCGCCAGCTCGGCCAGCCGGCCCGGCAACAGGCGCGTGAAGCCCGATCCCGTTCGCCGGTCGGTGTCGATGTAGACATCCACGTTGAACTGGTAAAAGCCGTGCCGGGCGATGCGGTCGAAGCGCGTGCCCAGCTCGTCGGCCGCCGCACGGCCGGGCTGCTTGATCCGCCGGGCGAAACGGACGGTGAAGACGGCGTGCTCGCCGCGGTTCTCGACCTCGAAGCCGGTGACGTCCAGGTCGCCGTCCTCGAATCCCAGCGAGGGGTAGAGGAACCGACCGTCGCCGTGGTCGTCGCCCTCGGGGTCGGTCAGCTCGACGACGGGCTGCGCCGCGACCGTCGCCGCCAGCAACGCACAGACGAGGAACGTCTCGGCGAATCGCCGCATGGACATCTCCTTCGGCAGGGATGGACGGGCCCCGGAACAACACGCCCCGGGGCCCCGGATGATACCACGCACCTGCTAGAACAGGAGCTTCATGTACGCCTTCATGCGACCCTGGGTGTATTCCTGGGTCTCCAGGCTGACGTCGCCGTTCGCACCGCGGAAGACGACCTCGTCACCGCTCTGAACGGGGATGTAGCCGTCGCCGAAATCCGGCGCCCATTCGCCGAACGCCCACTGGTAGTCCATGCCGAACTCGGCCCCGCCGACCAGGTAGCTGGTGTGCAGGTTGATGATGTTCTTCTTGTGCGAGCCGCCGGCCATGACGTGGACGCGGTTGGCCTGGAAGGCGGTGTTGCCGTCGACCAGATCCACGTCGTAGTACTGCCAGGTCAGGTCGCAATACAGCTCGCCGGTCAGCTGATAGCCGGCGCCGAGTTCGTACACGTACATGTCCATCTGCTTGTCGTCGTCGTCGAGGCTGTCGAAGTCCGCCCAGTAGCCGTCCGGCGAGTCGGTGAACCGCGCGGCGACATCGGCGTTGTTCGCCGGCAGGTACTGCTCGTCGTCGATCCGCAGATCCTCTTCGTCGACGAACTTCCAGCGCGCGTGCACGTCGACGCCGTTGCCGAGGTCCAGGTAGTAGTTCAGCTTCACCATGTAGATGAGCGTCGTCTTCTCCTGGAACGGCATGTACGCGTTGCGGAAGCTGCCGAACCCGGCGTCCGGCTCGGCCGTGACGTAGGGCGAGGTGTTGAACGTGTACATGGTGTCGTCGCCCCACATCTGCCAGTTCGTGTTGTAGTCGATGTAGGAGAACTCCGCGGTGATGTCGAGGTCGCCGCTGCCCCAGCTGGGCACCACGGTGAACCCCTTCCAGCCGATGCAGGTCTCGGCCAGAGGCTCGTTGAAGTCAGTGAACTCGTTGTCGACGTTGGTGGTGGCGACCTGCTGGGCGTGGCCCATGAAGCCGGCGTACCCGGCCACCGAGTTGTTGCCGCCGTACGACGAGTTGTCGGCGTTGGGGTAGTACCAGGTGCTCTCGTGGCCCTCGGTCAGCAGCACGTCGGACTCGCGGCGGGCGGCCATCACCGAGACCCAGTCCGCGCCGATGTCGAAGTACTGCATGTTCAGCGCCAGACCCGTGCCGCCCACGTCGTTGACCGTGCCGTCGATCGTGTAGGACCAGTCGTCCAGGTTGCCCAGCGAGTAGGCCGTGTAGGTCCCCAGGCCGGCGGTGCCGAGGTCGTCGAGCGTGTAGTACTTGGCGTAGTACGCGGCGCCCTTCAGGTCGAACAGATCGTGGCTGTAGTCGGCCTTCGCGCCGAAGACCTGGTTGCGCTGGCGCATGCGCGTGTCCCGGCCGTCGTTGACGTCGGTGTCGTTGGGATCCAGTTCGAGGTCGCTGAGGTAGTCGAAGATCCCGGTGATGCCGAGGTTGCGCATCGGCCGGTACCGGAGCTGCACGCCGTAGGCCGCGTCCATCGACGTGAATTCGCCGGTCACGTAGTTCGGGCCGCTCCAGAGCCGCGAGAGACTGACCCGCGCGACGTCGTAGTTCAGCTTGCCTTCGAGGAAGCTGCCGTTGAAGAACAGGCCCTTGCCGTTGTCGCGGTCGATGTAGCGGATCTTGCCGATGGTGAACGGATCGAACATGCCGAAATCGCTCGAACCGATGATCGCCCGGTTCAACCACCGGTAGCCCGGCGTGATGTTGACGGTGATGCCGCGCAGCTTGATGTACTCGTTGCTGCGCGGATCGTACTCGCCGGCGTCACCGCCGGTGGCCGAGCCCACCGCCCCGGAGTTGCCGCCGAAACCGCCCCAGTTCGTCCACTGGTTCTGGTTGAAGCGGCTCTTGATCCGGCCGTTGACCTCGATCTTGTCGCTGGGCTTGCTGGCGAAGAGCATCTCGAACTCGGTGCCCTGGCCGCTGTCGCCCCAGCCCTCGCCGGGAATGGTGGTGAAGTTGTACATGGAGCCGTCGTAGTGACGATTGCCCCACAGGAACTTGGTGTAGTTGATACCCGTCCACTGGAGTTTCTGGCCATCGGCGGCGATGGCGGCGGGAGCCAAGAGACCCACCAGCATCAGCACGGCCAGCAAGAGCAGGATCGTACGATTCATGCCTGGTCCTCCTCGGGTTGGGGGCGCATCGCCCTTATGGTGCCAACAGCTTGACAATCGCCAGTTTCTTCGTGCTTCCGTCCTCGTTGCATTCGTAGGCCTTGAGCTGGGCGTGGTCGCCCAGGATATCCATCACGTGGGGATCGCAGTCGAAGTCCGTGCCGCCGCCGAAGCGGTGCTGGCCCTCGAATTCGTTCACCTTGCGGGTCAACAGATCACCGCCGGAGGGAAAGCCCTCGTTCGACTGCACGAGCACCTGGTACTTCCATGTCTGGATATCGCCGGCGCCCAGATCCTCCCTGTCGACCTTGGCGGAAATGCTCGAGCGCGAACCCTTGACGCGGCCGGGCACGACGATGTGCGAGGCCATGGCCCCGCCCTTCGCGTCGACCTCCTGCTGCACGCGGGCCATGGTCTGCGGCGACAGGATCACGCACACGTCCCACGCCGTCTCCTCGGCGATCTCGATATTCAGGCCCGGCGGCGTGGTCGTGAAACCGCCCGGCGCGTTGTCGATCAGGATGAAGATCATCTGGACCGAAAAGCCCGTGCCCATCCGCCAGGGATCTTCGAGATTGGTGCCCATCTTGACCTCGAGCTGCACGTTCTTGCCCTTGTCCTCGAGCTCGAACTCGATCAGGTCGAAGGAGCCCGGAACGTAGACGGCGTCCGTCGGGTAGACGTACTCGCCCGGCCCGAAGTCGTCGCCCTTGGCATCCTTGATGGTCACCTTGGTGCCCGCCAGCGCGGAGCTCGCCAGCAGCGCGGCGGCCACGATCACGAGCAGACCGAACTGCAGTTTTCGCATGGTCATTCCTCCATGGTTGGGGTTCACGTCACCTGCTGGTCCTGTTGCCTCCTCATCCCTTGACCGCACCGGCGGTCAGCCCGGAAATCAGAAAACGTTGCAGCACAAGGAATAGCGCCATCACCGGCAACGCCGCCACGATCGACCCGGCGGCGAAATAGCCCCACTGCTGCTCGGCGAAACCGCCGACGAAGAACCGCAGCCCGACCGGTGCGGTGTACATCGCCTCCTTGTCCATGATCGTCAGCGCGAGCACGAACTCGTTCCACGCGGTCATGAAGCTGAACAGCGCCGTGATCGCGACGGCCGGCTTGGACAGCGGCAGGATGATCTTCCAGAAGATCACCGCCGGCGAGGCGCCGTCCATGAGCGCCGACTCCTCCAGCTCGCGCGGGATGGTGTCGAAGTAGCCCTTCAGGTTCCAGACGCAGAACGGGATCGCCGTGGTGGAATAGATCAGGATCAGGCCGAGGTAATTGCTGCCCAGCTGCAGCCACTGGACGATGATGATGTAGAGCGGCACCAGCGTCAGCGTACCGGGGAACATCTGGGAGATCAGGAACGACATCATACCCGCGCGCCGTCCGGGGAATCGGAAACGGCTGAACGCGTAGCCGGCGGTGGTGGCCAGGAACACGCCCATGACCGTCGTCGCCGCGGCCACCAGCGCGCTGTTCAGGATCCAGCGCCCGAACGGCTGCTGCCGGAACACGTCGATGAAGTTCTGCAGCGACACCTGCGCCGGCCACGGCACGATCGCGCGCAGACGGTTCAGTACGGTCGGGTCGGCGGGCAGATCGACGAACATCAGTTGCTGCTGGCCGCTGAACGCCACGGTCAGCACCCACAGGATGGGGTAGGCCGTCACGATCACCATGAGGATCAGGAACATGTGCAGCCAGAGATGGTTGACCGTTTCCGTGCGCCGCTCGCTCATATCCCCTCCGTCGCCCTGGTCGTCCGGTTCTGCCAGATTCCGTAGGTCAAGAGAATCAGGAAGATCACCACGGAGTAGGCCGCGGCGTAGCCGTAGCGGTACTGCTCGAACGCGATCTTGTAGGCGTCGGTGATCAGGATCTCGGTGGCGCCGGCGGGCTCGCCCTGCGACACCAGGTAGATGATGTTGAACATGTTGAAGGTCCAGACCACAGAGAGGATCACCGCCGGCACCAGGGCCGGCTTGATCGACGGCAGCGTCACGTAGCGGAATTGCTGCCAACGGGTGGCGCCGTCGACGCGCGCGGCCTCGTAGAGATCGGCGGCGATGGCCTGCAACGCGCCCAGCGCGACCACCATCATGAACGGGAAGCTGAGCCAACCGTTGGTCGCCAGCACCGCGAAGAACGACGTGTACCAGGCGTCGAACCAGGCGATCGGTTCGCCGCCGAAGATCTGGATCACCTGGTTGATCACACCGAACTGCCGGTGGAACATCCCCTTCCAGATCAACGCCGTGATGTAGTTGGGCACCGCCCACGGCAGGATCAGGATGATCCGGTAGAACGGCTTGAACGCCAGATCCTTGGTGTTGAGGATCAGGGCGAGGGCCAGGCCCAGCGTCACGCCGATGGTCACGTTGCTGATGGTCCAGAGGATGGTGAAGCCAAACGTCCAGTAGAAGTTCTGGAAGTTGATGATCCGGCTGCCGTCCTCGCCGGTGCGGATGACGTCGAAGTCGCTGAGGATGCTGACGTAGTTGTCGATGCCGACCCAGAGGTCGTAGAGCGGCTGGTTGACGTTGTAGAGCGTCTGGTTGGTGAACGACAACACCACGCCGTAGATGAACGGGAAGAAGACCAGCAGGATCATGCCCAGCATGGCCGGCACCACGAAACCGTAGGCGCTGCGATATTTCATGCGCGCCGTGCCGGTCCGGCACGCCCAGCCAGCCGCTGCATGGTCTGTCACACCCCGCATGGTTCGGTGGCGGACAATCTTTTGAAACAGACGGAACCGACTTTGTGTCTTTCCTGTCATTCGATGCATTTTCACACCATTTCGGA
>CAZJMO010000200.1:0-5505 GCA_964547085.1 uncultured Fibrobacteraceae bacterium
CTGGGGACCTGCGTGCGCGCCTGCAAGTTCGGCGCGATCAAGCTGGGTCCGCTCGGTCTGCCGGTCTTCGATCCTGACCGCTGCGTCGGCTGCGGCGCGTGCTCGCGGGCCTGTCCCAAGGGCATCATCAGCATCATCTCGGAAACGACCAAGATCCTGCACTGGAACCAGTACGACGAGTGCCTGGCGCCCTGCCGCCAGCGCTGTCCGGCACAGATCAACATTCCCAAGTACATCCAGCACATCAAGGCCGGCGAGTACGCCGACGCCCTGCTGACGATCAAGGAGCGCAATCCGATGCCGCTGAGCATCGGTCGCGTCTGCCCCGAACCGTGCTCGACCAAGTGTCGACGCCAACTCAACGACGAGCCGGTCGCGATCAACTACCTCAAGCGCTTCGTCGCCGACTGGGAGATGACCCAGCAGGAACGCTTGCCCGTGCCGGTGGCGCCCGACACCGGGCACAAGGTCGCCGTGATCGGCGGCGGCCCGGCCGGTCTGAGTTGCGCCTACTACCTGCGCCGCCTCGGCCATCAGGTCACCATCCTCGAGCGGATGCCGGCCCTGGGCGGCATGCTGCGTTACGGCATCCCGGAATACAGGCTGCCCAAGGACATCCTCGACTGGGAAATCGCCGGGATCATCGGCCTGGGCATCGAGGTCCGCACGGACGTGGAGTTCGGCCGCGACGTGACCGCCGACTACCTGCGCGCCGACGGCTACGAGGCGCTCTTCCTCGGCGTCGGCGCCTGGGACGAGCGGAAGCTCGGCATCGCCGGCAGCGACCTCGCCGGTGTCGAGAGCGGCATCGGCTGGCTGCAGCGTTTCGGCACCGGCGCCGATGTCCCGATGGGCCGCCGCGTCATCGTCGTCGGCGGCGGCAACACCGCCATCGACGTCGCCCGCAGTGCGCTGCGCCTGGGCGCCGAGACGGTGACCATGGTCTATCGCCGCTCGCGCGACGAGATGCCGGCCAACCCGCCCGAAATCGTGGCCGCGGAGGAGGAGGGCGTACAGTTCCGGTTCCTCAGCGCGCCCAACCGCATCGTCGGCGAGGACGGACACGTCGCCGGCCTCGAGGTCCTGCGCATGGAACTCGGCGAACCCGACCCGAGCGGCCGCCGGCGTCCCGTCCCCATCGACGGCAGCGAGGAGATCGTCCCCTGCGACATGATCGTCCAGGCCGTCGGCCAGCTGCCCGACCTCGCCTTCCTCGACCACCACGGCATCCCGCATTTGCAGCGCACCCGCTGGAACACGCTGGACGCTTCCGAGGAAACGCTCCAGACCGACGTGCCCGAGGTCTTCACCGGCGGTGATTGCTTCACCGGTCCCGGTCTGGCCGTCGAGGCCCTGGCCGCCGGACGGTTCGCGGCGCGGTCGATCCACTTCTGGCTGACCGAGGGCGCGATTCCCCCGATCGAGCACCGCCAGACGGACATGATCTCGGACTCGCTCCTCGAGAGCCTGTCGGGCATCTCGACGACGCACAAGGTCCACGAGGAGGAACTCCCTCTCGAACAGCGGATGGGGAACTTCATCGAGGTCGAGCACACGATCGGGGAGAAAGAGGCACACCAGGAGAGCGAGCGCTGCCTCAACTGCGGCATCTACTGTTACGACCACGTCGACGAGGTCGTGAAGCTGCAGACGCTCCGGTGATCTTCGCAGAAACGGCGCCGTGATATCTGCAGCTTGCGTCCGGCGCCGTTTCTGACCTTGTTGGCGCCATGATCGAACTCGTAACACCCTTGTCCCGGCCCTACGGTCGCCTCCACGAGTGGCGCGCGGGAGACCGGCTCACGCACCTCGACGGCCATGCCGTCGAGGATGTCCTCGACCTCTATTACTACCAGCCGGACGGCGAGGTCATGGACCTCGTGATCCGTCGCGCGGACGGCGAGGACCTCGCGCTGGCACTGCCGCCTGAGGCGATCAATGCGCTGACGGCATCGTTCGCGCCCATGGAGTTCCGGCGCTGCGCCTGCAACTGCGTGTTCTGCTTCGTGGACCAGAACCCGCCGGGCATGCGCGCACCGATCTACGTCAAGGACGAGGACTTCCGGTTCAGCTTCCTCTACGGCAACTACATCACGCTGACCAGCCTCGGCAAGAAGGGGCTGCGACGCGTCGTCGAGCAGCGCATGTCGCCGCTCTTCGTCTCGGTCCACTGCACCGACACCGACGCCCGTACCCGCATGCTCGGCATCAAGCGCCGCTACGACGTGTGCGAAATCCTGGCCGACCTGGCACAGAGCGGCATCGAACTGCACACGCAGATCGTGCTCTGTCCCGGCTGGAACGACGGACCGCTGCTCGAGAAGAGCATCCGCGACCTCTTCGCCCTGCGCACCACCGAGGAAGGCGGCGGCGGGATCGCCTCGCTGGCCATCGTCCCGGTCGGGCTCACCAAGCACCGCGAGGGACTGACCCGTCTGGACCCGGTCACGCCCGCGATCGCCGCCGGCGTCATCGACCAGGTGAGCGCCCTGCAGGCCGAAGCCGTCGAATCCTGGGGGCGCCCGTTCGCGCACCTGAGCGACGAGTTCTACCTGCTGGCCGACCGGCCCTTCCCGGACGCGGCCGCGTACGCCGGTTTCCCGCAGGAGGACAACGGCATCGGCCTGACGCCGTGCCTGCACGAGATCTGGCTCGACGACCTGGCATCCGCCCGCGAGGACGGACGCGCGCCGACGCGCCCGCTGACCATCCTGACCGGCATGATGGCCGCGCGCACGTTCGAGCGCGAACACATTCCGGCGCTGAAGACCGCGGGCGCACCCACGCTCGACGTGATCGGCGTCCGCAACGACTGGTACGGCCACTCGGTCACCGTCGCCGGCCTGATGACCGGCCGGGATCTGCGCCGCGCGCTGCTCGCGCTGCCCGCCGACCCCGTCCGCACCGTCTGCCTCTCGCCGCGGGTCTTCAACAGCAACGGCCTGACCCTCGACGACCTGACCGTCGACGAGATCGCCGCCGACCAGCCACATCAGGTGCTGGTGCCGGACGAAGACGGCTTCGTTGACTTCTGGGCCAACCTCGAATAGCTTAAGATTCCTGCAAGGCGCCGGAATTTCGTGAGTTGCAACGCAGCCGAAATCCCGCGCCCGACGTCACCCCGACCCTTGCGGCTTCTGCCGCTGGAGCTCATGGCCCTGCGCACCGTAGCCATCATCGGCCGCCCCAACGTGGGCAAAAGCACGCTGTTCAACCGCGTTGTCGGACAGCGCCGCGCGGTCGTGCACCAGATGCCCGGCGTGACCCGCGACCGCCTCATCGAGAAAGCCGATTGGGCGGGGCACAACTTCTACCTGATCGACACCGGCGGGATCATCCCGTTCGGCGAGATGCTTTCCGACTTCGACGAAGCGGTGACGCAGATCGCGCGCGATGCGATCGAAGAGGCCGATGTCGTGCTCTTCCTGGTCGACGGTCAGACCGGGCCGCTGGACTGGGACGAGTCGATCGCCCGCGAATTACGCAAGGCCGACAAGCCCGTGGTCCTGGCCGTCAACAAGACCGAGAAGGACGCCACCCGCTTCGCGGCCTCGGAGTTCTACAAGCTCGGTCTCGGCGACCCCAACGCCATCAGCGCCCTGCACGGCGTCGGCGTCGGGGATCTGATGGACAAAGTGATCGCGGACTTCCCGAAGGTGACCATCGAAGAAACGCCGTGCGACTGCAGCATCGCGATCCTCGGTCGCCCCAACGTGGGCAAGTCCAGCCTTCTGAACCGTCTGGTCGGGCGCGAGGAAGCGCTGGTCTCCGAAATCGCCGGCACCACGCGCGACTCGATCCACACCGACCTGAAATGGCACGGCAAGACGATGCGCCTGATCGACACCGCCGGCCTGCGCCGCAAGGCGCGCGTCAAAGGCGCGGTCGAGTACTTCAGCAACCTGCGCAGCCTGCGCGCGCTGGAACTCTGCGATGTCGCCGTGATGATGATCGACGCCTCGGAAGGACCGGTCACCCAGGACAGCAAGATCGCCGGATTGATCCACGACAGCGGCAAGGGCGTGATCATCGCCCTGAACAAGTGGGATCTGGTGCCCGAGAAGACGAGCCATGCGCATCTGGAATCGTGGGACGCGTTCTGCCGGGAGATCCCGTTCCTCACCTACGCGCCCTGGTTCACGTTCAGCGCGCTGACGAAGCAGCGGCTGGGCAAGATCCTGGAGACGGTGTGGGACGTTCACGAGAAGCGCCAGCATCGCGTCGGGACCAGCGAGTTCAACGCGTTCCTCGAGCGCATCGTCGGTCATCAGCCGCCGCGGCCGCACAACAACGGCATCGGGAAGATCTACTTCGGCACCCAGATCGGGATCGCCCCGCCGGTCTTCCAGCTGTCGGTCAACGAGCCGCGGTTCTTCCCGCGCAACTACATGCGCTACATCAACAACCAGGTGCGCGAGACCTACGGGTATCCGGGTAGCCGCATCTTCGTCAAGCTCAAGAAGCACTAGGAGGAGCCCGCATGGCGATCATCGGGAGTCTCATCCTCGCATACCTGCTCGGCTCCATCCCCTTCAGCCTGGTCATCGGCCAGCGCGTCAAGGGCATCGACCTGCGCGAGTACGGCAGCGGGAATCTCGGCGCCACCAACGTCTACCGCAACCTCGGCTCCGCCTGGGGCGGCCTCTGCCTGGTCCTCGACATGGCCAAGGGCGCGCTCGCGGTCGTCCTGATGACCGTGATCGTGATTGCGCAGCCGGATAACCAGCCGCTCCCGCTCCATCTGACGGGCGACATCTACCGCATCCTGGCCGGCGTCTTCGCGATTCTCGGCCACGGCTTCTCGCCGTTTGCCAGCTTCAAGGGGGGCAAGGGCATCGCCACGACCTTCGGGGTCTTCCTGATCCTCGAGCCGCTGCCGATCCTGATCGCCTTCGGCATCTTCCTGGCGGTGTTCTTCGCCACGCGCATCGTCTCGCTGGGTTCGCTCTGCGCCGCGGCCGTTGTTCCCTTGGCCGTGCTGGTGTTCGAACTGCGGTCGCCCAACGGCTTCAGCGTCACGCTCTTCGTCTTTTCGGTGCTTCTCTCCGCACTCGTCATCTGGCGCCATCGCGCCAACATCCGGCGCCTGCAGAGCGGAACGGAAAAACCGCTGACAGGTCCCGCCGAGACGCTCGACCAGGCCAGCCAGGCAGCCTCGCAGACCATGCGCGAGATCGTGGAGGACACGGCTCCGCAAGAGGAGGATCGATCGTGAAGGCATGCATCCTGGGAACCGGCAGCTGGGGCAGCGCATTCGGCCGACACCTGGCCCACAAGTGGGACGAGGTCGCGCTCTGGGGCATCGACGAGGGTCAGGTCGCCAGCATCAACTCCACGGCCACCAACCCCGATTTCCTCGGGGACGTGCGCCTGCCGCCGAACGTCGGCGCCACGCTGGATCTGCGCGTCGCCCTGCACGGCGCCGAGGCCGTGTTCGTGGTCGTGCCCAGCCAGGCCGTCCGCGGCGTCATCGCCCGCGTCGCGATCGAGGACGCGCTGCCGAGC
>CAZJMO010000200.1:5515-6739 GCA_964547085.1 uncultured Fibrobacteraceae bacterium
ATCGTGAACCTGGCCAAGGGCCTGGAGATCGGCACGCTCAAGCGGCCCAGCGAGGTCCTGCACGAGGAACTGGAGCAAGCCGGCCGCAAGAACCCGGTCGCCGTGCTCCTGGGCCCGAGCCACGCCGAGGAAGTGGCCGCCGAGATGCCCACCGCGCTGGTGATCGCCGGCGATCCGGGTTTCGACTGGGAGGAGTGGCAGCGGCTCATCTCCGGCCCGTATTTTCGCGTCTACACCAATCCCGACATGCTGGGCGTCGAGATCTCGTCCGGCTTCAAGAACGTGATCGCCGTGGCTGTCGGCCTCTGCGACGGACTCGGCATGGGGGACAACACCCGCGGCACGCTTTTGACCCGCGGCATGGCCGAACTGGCGCGCATCACCGTCGCGCTGGGCGGCAAGCAGGAGACATGCTTCGGCCTGGCCGGCATCGGCGACATGATCACCACGAGCATCAGCCGCCACAGCCGCAACCGGAACTTCGGCGAGGCCGTGGCGCAGGGACGAGAAGACCCGTCGCAGATCCTGGCCGGCTCGAAACAGGTCGTCGAGGGTTTCTACATGACACAAGCGGCCTTGAAGTTGGGTGAGAAGTTTGGTATAGAACTACCAATCGTCAAAGCAGTTCACGAGGTTCTGTTCGAGGGCAAGACCCCGATCAAGTCGATCCGTGAACTCATGGCCCGACTGCCTCGCTCCGAGGCCGAACCCGAACGGTGACCCTTCGAGAGGAGCCCGGTATGGCGGAACTGCCCGACCTCTCCGGCAAGCTCTACTACACCATCAGCGAGGTGAGCCAGATCTGCGGGGTCAAACCGCACGTCCTGCGGTACTGGGAGAGCGAGTTTCCCAACCTGCGGCCGCGCAAGGATCGCGGCGGCAGCCGTCGCTACCGCCACCGCGACATCGAGGAAGTGCTGTCCATCCGCACGCTGCTGCACGAGGAGGGCTACCGGATCGCCGGCGCCCGCAAGCTGCTGCAGCAGCGCAAGCAGGGCGGCGAGCCGGTGGCGGCGCCGGCCAAGCAGATGGCCATGCCGTTCACGAGCCTGGCCCCGGCGCAGCAACTCGACGAGATCCGCCGCGAGTTGCTCGAGATTCGCGACCTCCTGCGGTCGCCGCAGGCGCGGTCGCGCGAAGCGAAGGGCTGAATCGGCGGGACAAAAGCTCCCTTGTGCCAAGCAGAGCATATTGTTACATTTCCGATCCCCGAAAGGGGAACCC
>CAZJMO010000201.1:0-6722 GCA_964547085.1 uncultured Fibrobacteraceae bacterium
GCAGGGGTACAGGAAAATGATCGTTCCCCATGCTTGCCGCAACGAGGCGGCGGTCCGCGACAGGACGCTCACGACCCGAGTCTGAGCATCAGCGTGGCCAGACCCAGATAGATCAGCAGGCCGAAGATGTCGTTGGCCGTGGTGATGAACGGGCCGGTGGCCACGGCGGGGTCGGCGCCCACGCGGTGCAGGAGCAGCGGTATTCCCGTTCCGACAGTCGCCGCGAAGATGATCACCAGAAGCATGGACAGCGCCAGGACCGCGGCGAGATGCATGTTCCCGACGATCACCCCGCACACCAGGAAGAGACAGACGCCGATGACCAGACCGATCATCAGCGACGTCGAGATCTCGCGGCTCAGATGCCGGCCCAGATGGAAGTAATCCACCTCGCCGGTTGCCAGGCCGCGCACCACGACGGAGCTGGTCTGGATCCCGACGTTTCCGGCCATGCCCATGATCACCGGAATGAAGAACGACACCGCCACCATGCTCTCGATGCTCTGCTCGAAGTGCTTCAACACCAGGATGGCGCCGATCTGCCCCGCCAGGCCGCCCAGCAGCCACGGCAGCCGCGACCGCGCCACGCGGCCGGGCGACTGCTCGCCGAACTCCGTCACCGACACGCCGGCCATGCGGGAGATATCCTCGGTGGCCTCGTCCGCGAGCACGTCCAGGACGTCGTCGGCGGTGATACGACCGACCAGGCGGTGCCGATGATCCACGACCGGCAAGCTGATGAGGTCGTGTGTCATCATGAACTGCGCGACATCCTCCTGGTCGAGGTCCACCTCGACGTAGAGAGGGTCGAGCTCCATGGCCTCGATGATCGGTGTTGCCGGAGTGGTCAGGAGCAGGCGGAAGAGCGGCACGCGGCCCACGAGGTGGTCGCGCTCGTCCATGACGAAGACGAAGTGCATCTCCGAGAGCTCGTCCTGGTCGTACTCGCGCAGGACGGCCACGGCCTGGCCGCAGGTCTGGTCGTCGCGACAGGTGGCGATCTCCTTGCCCATGATGCCGCCGGCGGACTCCGGCGGATAACTGAGGAGCTCGGCCACCTCGGCGCGCTCCTCCACCTCCATGGCGTCGAGCACGGCCTGCTGCTGTTCGTCGTCGAGTTCGGCCAGAACGTCGGTGGCCTCGTCGGACGGCATCTCCTCGAGGATGTCGGCGATCGCGTCGTAGTCCAGCAGCGTGAAGAAGGCCGAGGTGCTGCGGTTGTCGATCTCGGCCAGCACGTCGGCCAGCGGTTCGGCCGCCAGTTGCCGCAGCACCAGCACGGTGTCCGGCACGCTGAACTGACGCAGGATCTCCGAGAGATCGCCCGGCGAGAGCTCGGCCGCGAGCTGGCCAATGGCCGGTTCGTCCTGCGCGTCGATGAGGTCGGACAGACGTTGGGCGTACTGGAACCGCTCGGACTCCAGGTTCGAGGGGTCGAGAACGACTTCCTGGTCCCGCGTCTCGGGAGTGTCGTCGCGGCGCTTGTCGGTCACGGTCGCTCCTCGGACGCCGCGTGGTCGGCCAGATGGACGGCGGCCTCGCGCAGTGGGCGGGCCTGTTCGGAGGTCATCACCGAACCGCCCGAGATGATCAGTTTGATCCCCTCCTCGACCGTCAGCGGCAGGATCACCGCCTGCTCCCGCGGCACCAACAGCAAGTAACCGCTGGTGGGGTTGGGCGTGGTCGGCAGGAAGACGTTGAGCATGGTGTGGACGGGATCGTTGTAGGTGACGAAGCCGATGCTGTAGCAGCCCGGTCGGGGATACTCGAACAACGCCACCTGCTGGAACGCGGACCGTCGGTCGTCCAGGAACACGGCGGCGATCTGCTTGGCCGACATGAAGATGGTCTTGACCACGGGGATGCGTCGGATGACGCGCTCGACCACGTTGAAAAGCGCCACGCCGACGAGGCTTCGGGTGCCCAGACCGATCAGCACGATCAGCAGCAGGAAGCTGACGAAGGCGATGAGCGTGAGCATGAAATCGGGATACGACTCCGTCAGATGCGGAATGCGCTGCAGCCACGGCCGCATGACCGCGTCGATGAGCTGGTAGCCCTTGACCATGATCCAGGTCGTCAGCGCCAGCGGCATCACCGCCAGCAGACCGGTCAGGAAATGTCGCTGCAGTTTCCGGAACACGTCACGCGTCCTTGGTCGAGCCGCGCCAGCCGGGCAACGGCGCCTCCGCCCGGATCACCGCCTGCACGATGCGCTGATCCTCCACCTTCTCCACGGTCACTTCCAGATCCGCCAGGGCCACCGTGTCGCCGGCCTCGGGCACGCTGCCGGCGGCCTCGTAGATGAGTCCGCCGAGCGTCTCGCTGCTCTCTTCCTCGTCGCTGGCCACCGAACGACCGAGCACCTCGGCCAGGTCCTCGAGGTCGATCTTGGGATCGACACGCAGCGAGGTCGCGTCGAGCCACTCGTACAGACTTTCTTCCTCGTCGAACTCGTCCTCGATCTCGCCCACGATCTCCTCGATCACGTCCTCGAGGGTGACGATGCCCGCGGTGCCGCCGTACTCGTCGACGACCAGCGCCATATGGTTGTTCTTCGCGCGGAACTCGTCCAGAACCTCGTCGATCTTCTTGCTCTCGGGCACGAAATACGCGGGCTTCATGAGGTCGGCCAGCGTGTGGCCGGCGGTGTCCAGCCGCCCGTCGTGAACCAGCGCGAGCAGGTCCTTGGCGTAGAGCACGCCCACGATCTTGTCGACGCTGCCGTCGAAGACCGGCAACCGCGAGTGCCGGCACTCGTTCACCGTCGTGATGACCTCGTCCAGCGGCGCGGTCTGCTCGAAGGCCACCATGTCGATCCGCGGCACCATGATCTCGCGGACTGCGGTGTCGTGGAACGTGAAGATGCTCTGGATCATTTCGCGTTCGTCGGCGTCCAGATCGACCTCGCTCTCCTCGTCGCTGATCAGGCTGCGGATCTCTCTCGCTGATAGCAACGGCTGGGCCTCGGCGGCCCACAGCGTGTCGTCCAATCGATCCATGATCAGCAGCATCAGTGCCGACCACGGGCGCAGCAGCCAGACCAGCGGCCACGCCAGCAGGCCCACCGTCCGGACGTATCCCGTCGCCGTCCCCACCGCCATCATCTTGAACAGCAGCGCGCCCAGCGTCCAGGCGATCACCACCAGCACCCCGAACACCGCGTGGAACCGCACGCCCAGCGCACCGGGCCACGTCGCCGCGAGCAGGCGACCGCAGGCGAACACGCCCAGCACGGTCGACAGCAGGTAGAGGCTGCCGAGCGTCACCTGCACGCGCCGCGACGCCGCCAGATACCGACGGACCACAGCGCCCAGCCGCGCCTCCTCGAGCAGGCCGTTGCGATACAGCCCCGTCAGGCGGTGGAACGCCGTCAGCAGTCCCGCCGTGAGCATGGCGACCAGATAGCCGATCAGAGCCATCAACGCCGTGCCGGTCAGAGGCCATGAACTCACACCGTCAGCCATCACTTCTCCGTCTCGGCCGGTGGTAATGGGTGCGCGATTCCGTGGCGGCCGAGCATCTCCGCTTCCCGACCCCTCATGGCTCGCCGCTGTTCGAGGTCGTCATGCCGCCAGCCCAGCACATGCAACGCGCCGTGCACGAGCAGCATCGTCCATTCGGTCTGCAGGTCCCAACCTTCGCGCGCGCATCGCGCCGCGACGAACGCCGGCGCCAGGATCACCTCGCCCACGGTCACGACATCGCCGCCGTCGCCCGGCGCGATCCACAGATCACGCCCGGCGTCCGCGTCCCCGGCCGCCAGGTGCGGCGTGCCCGGGCCGGTCTCCTCGAGGTACGAGAACGAGAGCACGTCCGTGACGCCCTCGCCGCCGTACCAGCGGGCGTAGAGGTCGGCCATGACGTGGTCCTCGACCAGGACCAGGTTCAGGACCCACTCGGGGTCGCCGGCGTCGGCCACCAGAGCGGCCAGCTCGGATTCGACCACCGGCGGATCGTCGGGATCCGGCCGCTGGTCCACCAGTTCCAGTCTCACGTTTCGCTGCTCCTGGTCTCACGCCGCTCGGCGTCACCATCCCGCTGGCCCGGATACGCGATGCGGGCGTGGTGAATGCCGGTCAACAAGGGGATGAACGCCTCGCGAATCCGCGCGACGTCGCGGAGCGTGAGCCGCGACTCGTCCAGTTCGCCGCTCAGCATGCGCTTGTCGCAGATCTGCTTGGTGATCTCCTTGATGCGGCTCGGCGTGGGCTTGGCCAAGGACCGCGTGGCGGCCTCCACTGCGTCGGCCAGCATCAGGACCGCCGTCTCGCGGCGCTGGGGCTTGGGGCCGGGGTAGCGGAAGTCGTCCACCTTGACGGTCTCGTTGCCGTCACCCTCGAGCGCCTTGTGGTAGAAGAACTCCATCACCTGCGTCCCGTGGTGCTGCGGGATGAAATCGAGGACCTCGCGCGGCAGACGCCAGCGCCGCGCCAGATCGATGCCCTCGCGCACGTGCGAGGCGATGATCAGCGCGCTCATGCTCGGGCTCAGATCGTCGTGCTTGTTGCCGCCCTGACCGGACCGCTGGTTCTCGACGTAGTACTCCGGCTTGAGCATCTTGCCGATGTCGTGGAACAGAGCGCCGACGCGAACCTGTAGCGCGTTGGTGCCGATCGCGCGCGCCGCCTGCTCCGCGAGTTGCCCCACGACCTGGCTGTGGTGGTACGTTCCCGGCGACTCCAGCGCCATGCGCTTGAGCAACGGATGGTTGAGGTCCGACAACTCGAGCAACGTCAGGTCCGAGCTGATCCCCACCAGCGGCTCGACCAGCGGCAGCAGGAACAGCGCGAACGCCACCGACACCGCCGGCGTCAGGAGCGCCACCAGGAACTCCGCCCCGATGTCCCCGAGCGCGACGCCCGTCGCCAACCGGGCCACGACCAGCAGCAACAGCGAGAACCCGGTCAGGAACCCGATGATCTGGTAGAACTGGCTGCGCTTCTGGATCCGCCGGACCGCCACGACCGTAGCCAGCGAGAGCATCAGCAACGCCGTCAGATCCACCGGCGCGGCCCCCGGCAGCACCGTCAGAAGGATGACCGTGACGACCCCGGTGGCGAAACCCACGCGGTCCTTGAACAGGACCGTGGCCAGCAGGCTGACCAGCGCCACCGGCACCGCGAACGGTCCGAGTCCCGGGTGTCCCAGCGCGAACGACGCCGACCCGAGCCCCAGCGCCAGGAACATCAGCAGCGTCAGCAACCGGCGCCAGGATCGCAGCACGTTCGGGAAGTAGACCCAACCCAGCCACCCGAACACGCCCAGGATCAGCATCACGATCATCAGACGCGTCAGCATCACCAGCGCCCGCTTGCCGGGCCCGGCGACGCCGCCGTGTTCAGCGCGCAACCGATCACGAAGCGCGTCCAGAAAGAGCCCCTGCTGCTCGGTAACGCGGTCGCCGCGTCCGACGATCTTCTCGCCCTGGATGAATTCCCGCACCGTCGGCACGGCCCCACGGGCGAGGTCCTGCTTGGCCCGCGTTTCCTCGGCGTCGTAGATCAGGCCCGGCGTGACGAAACCTCGGACCAGCGAAGCGGCCCACACCGCTTCACCCGGCGCCAACCCGGCGCGACGCAACGCCTCGGTGAGCACCTCGAGCAGGCGACTCTGGGGCGCGACGGCCGCGAGGTCGCGTAGGGATTCGGCCTGGCCGTCGACCACGAGCACGCGGTTGTACTGGCCCGGCGGCAGCATGTCCGCGACACCGCGGGACGTGACCTCGGCCGTCGCCGTTTCCATCGCGGCCAGGAGCTGCTCGGGATCCGGAACGGCCAGCGCGCGCTCGATCTCCGTCTTGTCCAGATAGGGGAACTGCACGGCCAGAAGCTGGCGTTGCTCGTCGGCCGTCAGATCCGTCATGGCGAGCGACTGCCTCAACGCCTCAGCGAAAAGCTGCAGACGCGACAGGCTTCGCTGCTGGCGCGCGGCGTCGAGACGGCGCAGCACCGGCGGCTCCTCCAACACCTTCTGGATCTGCCACATCTCGATGTCCTGCGGCAGCAGATCCGCCGTGAAGGCGAAGGGAGCGCGCACGTCGTCTTCGGCGATCCCGCCCACCTCGGGCAGGATGTCGACACCGACGCGCGGAATCGGCGGGAACAACAGCAGGTGGAGAACAGCCAGCAACAAGCCCGCCAGAAGCGGCGCCGTCCACGGCCGATTGGCGGCCGCCGGTTCTCCGCCGAAGAATCGGGCCGGCCCCCAGCCCTCACGCCCCGGCCCAGCGAATCGACGCTGCAGCCGCTGCAACCAGCGGATCATATCATGCTCCCTCGTCAGCGCCGGCGGCGGGCTCCTCCGTCTCCGGTGCATGCCGGCGGCCCGGTTCGTGTCGCTCGGCAACCTCGAACGCATCGACGATGCGCCTGACCAGAGGATGCCGTTGCGTGTCCCGGCTGTCCAGATCTACGAACGCGACCCCTTCGGTTCCCGCCAGGATGTGCCGCACGTGGACCAGCCCGGATCGCTCGTCGACATCCAGGTCGATCTGCGTGACGTCGCCGGTGATGACCGCCTTGGCCTGGTAGCCGAGCCGGGTCAGGAACATCTTCATCTGGCCCACGGTGGTATTCTGGGCTTGGACATGAAACCATAAGCAACTCCATTATCTGGCTCTCGGGGAAGGGTGTTACGGCAAAGGGGGCAGGTTATGTTCTGGATCATATGTGTTCAATGGAGAAACCATCAGTGGAGGAAGCATATCAGTCGGTGAAACC
>CAZJMO010000202.1:0-1326 GCA_964547085.1 uncultured Fibrobacteraceae bacterium
CAGGTCGGGCCCTTCGGGAATCGCGATGCGGCCGAACCCCTGTACCGCGTCGCACAGCAGCAGGCTGTTCTTCGCATGCGCCGCCGCGGCGAAATCGGCGATCGGCTGGATCGTGCCGACCTCGTTGTTCGCGTGCATCACCGAGACGAGAACCGTTTCGGGCGTGAGAGCCGCTTCGAGATCGGCCGGCGAGACGCGCCCCTCGCCGTCCACCGGCAGGGTCGTCACCCGGAAGCCGTTCCGGGCGAGCCAGGCGCAGACCTCGCTCACCGCGGGGTGCTCGACCGCCGAGGTGACGATGTGGTTGCCGCGCGCGCGGGAGGCGAAGACCGCCCCCTTGATCGCGAGGTTGTTGCTCTCGCTGCCGCCGCTCGTGAAGACGATCTCCTCGGGGGCGCAGCCGAGGAGCCCGGCGAGTTGCCCTCGGGCGGCGACGATCGCCTGCTTCGTCTGGACGCCGTACCAGTGCGAGCTCGACGGGTTGCCGAATCGCTCCTCGAGGTAGGGGCGCATCGCCTCGGCCGCCTCGTGCGAGACGGGGGTGGTGGCGTTGAAATCGAGATAGATCGGCGGCACGGTTCGTTCTCCCTTCGTCCGGGCCCGAATGGCGGCGCGCCCGGCGAGGCGGGCACCGCTACAGGATATACGAGTGCGTGCCTCGATGCAACGCCTCCCGTGGATTCGGGGAGCGCCTCGCACCGAAGGCGTTTCTTCGAGCGGCGCGATTCGCCGGCCCCATGGCCGATCGCCCGCGCGGACGCACCATCGGCTTGACAGTCGCCTCCCGTTGCAGGACACTGGCGGGGAACCCGCTTGACCGCACACGGAACGACACCACGGGCTGTAAAGATGCTCCATCACCGTGAAACACGGACGTCTCCATCGCGATCGCCGCGCGCCGTCGCCCGGCGCTTCCTCCGGCTCGTCGCGGCCGCCGGGCTCGTTCTGATCGCGCCGGCCGCCGCGCGTGACCAGGCAGTGCAGCCCCCGGTCGCGCTCACTCCGCCGGAACGGGCCTGGCTCGCCGACCACCCCGTCATCCGCATCGCGCCGGATCCGCAATTCCCGCCCATCGAGTCCTTCGACGACGAGGGCGAGTACGTGGGCATCGCCGCCGATTTCATGCGCATCGTCGAGGAGACGACCGGGCTCCGCTTCGAGGTGGTACGCTGCGACGACTGGGACGACGTGCTGCTGAAGGCGAGAAACCGCGAGGTGGACGCCCTGCCCGCGGCGGCCCAGACGCCCGAGCGATCGAAATATCTCCTCTTCTCCGAGCCGCACATCGTCCTGTCCGGCGTGATCATCACGCGGGCCAGGGCGGAA
>CAZJMO010000202.1:1336-6688 GCA_964547085.1 uncultured Fibrobacteraceae bacterium
AGAGCCCGTCACCCTCGAGGATCTCACCTCGATGAAGGTGTCGATCGTCGAGGGATACGTCTGGCAGGAGTTCCTGGAGAAGGATTTTCCCGGCATCCGGCTCGATCTCACCCCCGATCTGCGGACCTGCCTGAACAAGGTGGCCCTGGGACTCTCCGACGCCACCGTGGTGACCCTCCCCGTGGCCCTCTACTACATCGAGAAGGAGGGGGTGACCAACCTCAAGGTGGCCGGCGAGACCGGCTATTTCACGAGACTCTCCTTCGCCTCGCGCAGCGACTGGCCGGAACTCGGCGCCATCGTCAGGAAGGCGCTGGACGGCATCCCGCCCGAACGGAAACAGCAGATCCTCTCGCGCTGGATCCACGTCCACGATCGTTCGCCCTTCAGACGGAAGGAATTCCTGCTCGCGGTGATCGTCGTCATCGGCCTCTTCGCCGTCGTCATCGCCACCGTCGCGTCCTGGAACGCTTCCCTCAGGCGGCAGGTGAACCGGCGGACCGAGGAGCTGCGCGTCCAGCTCCGCGAACGAAAGCGGGCGGACGAGGAGCGCGGGAAGTTGCAGGCGCAGCTGCTGCAGGCGCAGAAGATGGAATCGGTCGGCCGGCTGGCCGGGGGCGTGGCGCACGACTTCAACAACATGCTCGGCGTCATCCTCGGCCACACGGAACTGGCCCTGGCCGAGGTGGAACCGTCGTCACCGATCCACGAGGATCTGCAGCAGATACACAAGGCGACGCTGCGCTCGACCGACGTCATCCGGCAGCTGCTCGCCTTCGCGCGCAAACAGACGATCGCGCCCCGCCCGTTCGACCTGAACGAGGCCGTCGAGAGCATGCTCAAGATGCTCCGCCGCCTGATCGGCGAGGACATCGAGCTGGCGTGGCTGCCGGCGAGCGCCCCCTGCCCGGTCATGCTCGACCCTACGCAGCTCGACCAGGTACTGGCGAACCTGTGCGTCAACGCGCGGGACGCCATCGCGGGCGTCGGCCGCATCGTCATCGAGACGTCGGCGGTGTCCATCGAGGAAGCCGTCGCCGAGGGCCTGCCGTACGTCCGTCCCGGCGAGTACGTCATGCTCTCGGTCAGCGACGACGGCTGCGGCATGGACGAGGAGACCGTGCGGATGCTCTTCGAGCCCTTCTTCACCACGAAGGAGCCGGGCAAGGGCACCGGGCTCGGCCTGGCCACCGTCTACGGCATCGTCAAGCAGAACGACGGATTCATCAACGTCTACAGCGAACCGGGAACGGGCTCGACCTTCAAGATCTACTTCAGGCGGCACGCCGGCGATCTCGCCGGAGAGCCGGCCGGCGAAGAGTCGGCCGTGCCGACGGGGGCGGGCGAGACGATCCTGGTGGTCGAGGACGAGGCCTCGATCCTGGCCCTCACCGAGCGGCTCCTCGGCACGCTGGACTACCGGGTGCTGACCGCCAGGACGCCCGATGAGGCGCTGGCCGTCGCGGACCGCCACGGTGGCGGGATCTCGCTGCTGATCACCGATGTCGTCATGCCGGGGATGAACGGCAAGGAACTGGCCGAGCGGCTGACCGCCTCGTTTCCGGATCTGCGATGCCTGTACATGTCGGGCTACTCGGCGGACGTCATCGCCCACCGGGGGATGCTCGACGCCGGGGTCCATTTCATCCAGAAGCCCTTCTCGACGAGCGACCTGGCCGCCGCGGTCAGGCGGGCGCTGAAGGATTGACCGGCGGCGGCCGTCCGCCGTTGCCGCGCAGTGGCCGCCACCCGCCGATCCGCCCGACGATCCGCCCGCCGATCCGCCCGCGGATTTACCCGCCGATCCTCCCGCCGACCGTCCCTGTCTACCTCCGCTCGTACTTCGCCGCCCGCTGCGCATCGCCCGTCGCCGAAGCCAGGCGCGCGGCGCACAACAGGCCCCGATGCCACAGGGCCTGCACCTCGACGGCCCGGTCGCCGCGCGGCGAGAAGGGATGCTCTTCGCCGCCGCCGTCCATCCAGGTCTCGCCGTGGCCGTGGGTCAGAAAGAGCGCATCGTCCACGGCGTTGTTCAGCGCTCCCTCGACGGCGCGGAAGACGACCGGGGCCATCTCGCGGGCGAAGGCCTCGTCGCCCGACTGACGCCACAGTTCGTCGACGGCGCGGACGAACCACCAGGTGCCGTCGATGCTGGCGTACTGGATCTGATCGACGGTCACGAAGTTGGGCACGCGCCCGGCGCGGCGGTCGGTCACGTCCAGTTCCTGGTACTCGGAGAACGAGCGCAGGATCGCGCGGGCGGTTGCGAAGTCGCCGCTGACGATGCTGGCGCCCGGCAGGCTGATGAAGGTGTCACGGCCCCAGTACGTGGTGAACCAGTAGAAGCCCGCGTAGATGCCCAGGCCCCGCTGGTCCATGATCAGGTTATCCAGCGAGATGCGCGCCCAGGCCAGGGCGCGGTCGTCGCGCGCGTCGCCCGTCGTGATCGCCGAGGCCTCGAGCAGGTCGGTCAGGCGGCTCTCGCGCGCGAGCGTCAGTTCGAAGGCGTCGCCGCGCAGCTCTCTGGCCCGGGCCAGGGCCTTCTGTGCGGTCTCGGCCGCGGCGCAGATCATCTCGACCCGGCCGGACGGAATGCGCGGCGGGATGCGCCCCTCGATCGCGCCGGGCAGATAGGGCGAGGTGTGGTCCATCGCGCGCCGGGCCAGCCAGGCCGGATGCGCCGGATCGGGCTCCGCGTTCAGCGCATCCTGGCGGGCGACCAGCAGCACGCCGTCCATCCAGCGCACCTCGTAGCCGGGCTTGCCGACCCGCCACAAGAAGCGCATGTCCACGCGCGGCAGAACGGCGAAGCCTCCGGCCGGCACGTCCTCGTACTCGACGCGGAAGCCGTTCGCGCGGTCGAACAGCGTCACCGTTTCGGTGACCACGGCCCCCGAGCCCGTGCGGTGCAGCCGGCGCAGACGATCGGGGCGCACCTCGGCCTCGAACGCCGTCTGCGCGCCGATCTCGGTGCCGTCCTCCAGGCGCAGCGACCAGCCGTCCATGACCTCGTGCATCGCGATGTAGAAACCGTGATAGCTGCGGGTGTTCTCCCCCACGGCCTCGCCCGCCAGATGGGCCGCGCCCTTATCGCTGAAGATGTATTCCCGCGGATGCTCGGGCGTGACCGTGATGGCCAGATCGGCCAACGCGGGCGGCGCCGGATCGGCCCCGACCGGAACGTTGATCAGCAGAACGGCGGCCGCGACGGCCAGAACAGCGTGTCTCATTCGGTTACTCCCCGGATCCGTCGTCCTCGAACCTGCGCCAGACCTCGTTGACGACGAAGTTCCGGTCGCCGTTGCGGAAACTGCCTTCGTGATACCACAGGCCGTCGATGATGCGGCAATCGAACTTCAGGGTCATGCCGGCGATTCCCGGCATGGAATGGTATTCGACCGTCTCGAAGTACACGTCGTCGACCAGTTTCCACGTGCCGCCGCCGGCCCAGATACCGGCCGGAGCCGTCTGCGCACCGAAGGCGAAATGGTCCTCGGTGAGAATCTTCTTCTTGCCTACCGGCTCGCCTCTTTCGTCCACCATCTCCCACACGCCGACCAGCTTCGCACCCGGCGAAGCGCATCCGGCCAGGAGCATGACCAGCCCGATCAGGCACGTTCCTCGGAGCCATCGATTGTGCATGATTTCCCCTTCCCTCGGGTTCCCTCGCGTTCGCGCAGGCCAACGATACCGTAGCATACCCTCTCGGTTCCGGGAAACCGTGGAAACCGCCGCGCGGCGAGACCGGCACAACGATCAAGCGGCCCCGAACCGAAGTCCGGGGCCGCGTCGCGATCCGCTCTTGGCAGCGGAACTACTTCAGAAGGACCATGCGTTTGGTCTGGACGTCACCGGCCACCTCGAGGCGGTACAGGTACACGCCGCTACCGGCGTTGCGGCCCTCGTCGGTCAAGCCGTTCCAGACCGCCAGCCCGGCGCCGGCCTCGAACTGGCCCTCGCGCAGGACGCGCACCAGTTCGCCGCGCAGGTTGAAGATCCGCAGCGAACCCTTGCCCGCCCGGGGCGCATCGAAACGGATCTCGGTGCTCGGGTTGAACGGGTTCGGGCTGTTCTGCGCCAGCACCAGCAGCGAGCGGCCCAGATCGGGAACGCCCGAGATGCTGCAGACCTGGAACTTGTCCAGCGGCAGGATCTGGGGATTGCCGATCGCGTCGTAGTTGTCCGGATCCAGGGCGGCGGTGCGGTTGCTCTGCGTCGCGCACTCGTACGTGTCGTTGAACAGGTACTTGTACTCGATGTTCTGCGCGCTGGTGTCGGGGAAGACCACCGCGACGGTGTAGATCTTGTCCCCGGCCACCGCGTCGTAGCCCAGGCCGTCGTCGGCCAGCACGTTCAGCGAGGGCACCGACCAGTCGAAGGTCGCCGGATCGGCGTTGTTCGGCGTGCCGTTGATCGACACCACGTCGGACGGGTCGATCCCGGCCCAGGCGGTGTTGTTGAAGTCGACCGAGAAGACGACCTCGACCGCCTGCCAGATGGCGTTGCAGAAGTCGTAGTGCACGACCGGCAGCGTCAACGGACCGAGGGTGCCGCCGACGGTGTCGAACAGCTCGTCGTTCAGGAACAGGAAGCGATCGCCCAGTTCGGCGCATTCGTACTCGTCGTTGAGCAGGAACTTGTAGGTGACGTCCTTGCGGGCGCCGGCGGCGAAGGTGACCACCGTCGAGAAGATCCCGTCGTCGGCCACGGCGTCGTTGCCGGTGCCGTCATCGACCAGGAGCGTGAGCGAGGGAACGGTGTAGCCCAGTTCCACCGCGCTGCCGTTCAGGCCGATCACGTCGCCCACGAGGTAGGCCGACTCGTTCATGTCCACGAAGAACTCCACGTCGATATCGTGCTGCGTGAAGGTCGACGGATCCTCGTCCGCCCAGAAGACCTCGATCACGTCGGCGGCCCCGTTGGCCAGATCCAGAACGTGCTCGCGGTTGCTGGCCAGCGGCTCATAGGTCTCGCAGTTGTAGACGAACTTCCACTGCAGCGTTCCGGTCGCGGTGCCGGCCTGGCAATCGCCCGTCACGCAGAAGATCAATTCGGTCTCCCAGATGTCGTCCGTGCCCGTATCGACCATGATCCCGGTGTCGCACAGGGGATCGAAGGTCAGCGGCGACTTGTCGCCCTCGACGGAGAACGCATGCGGACCGACGCCCTGGTTGGCCAGGAAGGGTCCGAAGAGGCCGCGGAAAGTCACGCTCTTGAGCATGAAGCAGGCCACGTTGTCCACACCGTCCTCGACGATGGGATTGCCCGCCAGATCCTCCACGCCCGAGACGGTCAGCGTATAGAGGCTGGCCGAGGCGGGCAGGATCGTATCGAGCGTCAGGCGCACGATGC
>CAZJMO010000203.1:0-3470 GCA_964547085.1 uncultured Fibrobacteraceae bacterium
CTGCTTCACATCCGATCTCGGATCAAAAAAACTGTGATTGTAAATACACTCCCGTTTTGGTAGGGTATCGCTCCTGTCCGACTCGTACGCAAGCATTGCCGGTTCCATGGGGCTGGCCGGCCGCATTCAAACCACTCGTTTCCCCCGAGAGCCGCCGGAGCCATCCGGTCGGCGTAGGTCCGCTTGCCTTCGAAAGGAGCCCGCCATGAATCGACTGATTCCCGTTTTCGCCGTGCTGCTCGTCGTCCTTTCCGTTCCCGCCCTGGCTACCGATGATCCGACCGTCGCGGTCCAGTCCGGACCCGCGGAAGTCGAGATCACCGAGTCCGTCTCGCCCAGTTCGGCTCTCGGTCTGGCGATCGAGGGCATCCGCCGGGAAGCCGGCACGCAGATCCAGGAACTGGACGCCAAGCTGCAGATCGCGCTTTCGGGCTCCGCCGAGACCGCGGAACTGCACCGCCTGATCGCGAAGGTCAAGGCTGACGCCGAGATCGCCGTCCTGGAGGCCATCATCCAGAACGCAGTCGAGACCGGCGACCAGGACCGCCTGCTGGAAGCCGAAGCCGCTCTCGAGCGCCTGCAGCATCCCGAGCGGTTCGCCGTACCCGCCGTGCCCTCGGACAGGCCGGCGCCCTCCCGGTAGCCGTCGTCGAGCCGGATGAAACGATTCCGTTCCGGCTCTCCACTACTGCCAGGAGGTGTGACGTGTCCTACCGAAATCAAATCCTGATCGGCGCGATCGCGCTGCTGGTCGGCACCGCCGCCCCCGCCGTGATCCTCGAATACTCTCTCGACCGAATGGTCGAATCCTCCGAATCGATCGTCCAGGGCCGCGTCATGGGCCTGCAGAGCCGCTGGCTCGATGGCCCCGGCAGCATCATCGTCACCGACGTCGTGTTCGCCGTCGACGAGGTGCTGACCGGCCCGATTACCAACAGTCAATCGCTGAACTTCTTCGTCGTAGGCGGCGTGGTCGACGGCCTCGGCATGCGCCAGGAGCACCAACCCGTTTTCCGCGAGGGCGAGGAAGCGGTTCTCTTCCTGTGGACGCAGCCCGACGAGAAACGCATCGCCGTCTTCAACGACTAGCAGTGCCGCTACCGCATCCTCGGCGTTTCGGCCATCAACTTCAAACAGCAAGCCATTCCGCTGTCCGAGTTCCGCCGGGACCTCGAGCAATCGATCCGCATGTACAAGCGCTAGCGCGCGGCAACAGCAACAAGTGGAGGGAAGCCATGCAAGACGCGAAACTGAAAACAGCGCTGCTGGCGATTGCCTTGTTGATGATCCCGTCGCTCGCTCTCGCGCAGCCTGTCATCAACAGCATTTCGCCGACACGGACGACCGCCAACACCGGCGCCACCGTCAACATCTACGGGACCGGATTCGGCTCGCTGAGCGATCTGGTCTATTTCCCCGATTCGACCGGACCGCACGTGGTCAACCCGGTCGCCGTCATCGCCGGCGGCGTGCGGGTGCGCGTGCCCGAGACCTGGAGCGGCGACGTCCGGATCCAGGCCAACGGAATCGGGACCCTGAGCAACGGGATCCCGCTGGAGATCGCGTACAGCTACTCGAGCACGAAATGGACGAGCCTGCCGTTCACCTGGTTCCTGAACCAGAACGGCGCGCCCGGCTGTGTCTTCAACAACGTCCAGACCGCCCTGGTCCGCGGCTACGACACCTGGGAGTGCGCCTCCGGGCTGTCGACAACCTACGGCGGCACGACCACCACCGCCGTAACGGCCAACGACGGCGAGAACGTGCGCTACTGGCGCAACACGGGCTGGAGCCCGGGCACGATCGCCGTGTGTTCGTGGTGGTATTATCCCGGCCAGATCATCGAGGCGGACATCGCCTTCAACTCGCAGTACTTCACCTGGAGCACCTCGGGCGAAGCCGACGACATGGACGTGCAGAACATCGGCACCCACGAGATGGGCCACAGCATCGGCCTGCTTGACCTGTACGGCGCGCTGGACGTCGACAAGACGATGTACGGCATCTCGGGCGACGGCGTGACCGCAGCCCGCACGCTGCACACCGACGATGCGCTGGGCGCGGAGTACATGTACTCGCATTCGCGCGCCAATTTCACCTCCTCGACACCGGGCGGATGGAGCTCTCCCCTCGTGCCGCGCAACACGAACGACGGCACGAGCACCTACGCTCCGCTGCCTTCGACCCTGAACGGCAACACCACGAGCTACGTCAACGCATCGGGGTACAACAGCGGCGGCGACTGCGCCTCGCCGAGCGGCCTGAACCGTATCTATCTGGATGACGCCTACGTTTACTGGACCAGTTGGGGCGGTGTCTGGGGGTCCGGCGGGACCGTCACCTGGCCCAATTGCGGGGTCTCGGTTCGCGGCGGCCGTCACACGCTCCAGGTCGGCCAGGAGTGCAACCAGGAGACGCTGGAGTCGAACGAGGTCGACAACACCTACACGCGACAGTACGTGTGGTCGCCGTATACCCTGGCCGACCAGACTCCGGTCTATCGGAGCGCGCCGCCGGTGCGCGGCAGCCTGACCTACCCCAACTGCGACGGCTTCGCGCTTTCGACGGGCGGGACCTGGTGGGGCTGCGTGGGCATCCTGCCGGCGAACGCTGCGGACGACTACGACGTCCGGATTCACAACGACACCCCGACCAGCCAGAACGGCTTCGACACGTACGAGGCTACGTCCGGCTGGGGAGCGGGGTACAGCGACTTCGTGCTGGTCAACGGCAACAACGCCGGCGGCTCGAGTATCACACGCTGGGCCGGCGTCACGAGGTATTCGGGCGGATCGGGCGGCGTATACGTGCAGTTGAGCCGGAACCTCGGCGGGCTCTCCGCACCGGGGACCAGCGCCACGCAGACGATCCACGCCAGCGACATCGTGAACGTGCACGAGGTGTATCTGGGCACGGCAACGAGCTGGGACTTCACGCTGGACAATCTGAGCGGCAGCGCGAATCTGGGTTTCGCGATCTACGATGCCGCGGGGTTGTACTACTCCAAGTCCAACTACTCGGCCTATGCGAACAGCGCCGGCGCGGGCGCCGACGAGAGCTTCACGTTCGTCGCGCCGGCCACGGGCTACTACGGTGTGGTCGTTTTCAAGTCGCAGACGGTCGATCGGCCGTACGCCAACACCTACCAGCTGCAGATCGGGCTGACGCCGCCGAACCTGAAACCCGACGCGGCGACGGGCTGGGACTATCCCGTGGTGCTGCGCAACGACAACGCGGCCGCCGGGGGTGACGTGCACGTCTCGACCCTGCTCGAGGGCAACGTCGCCAACACCTACATGAACCTCTCGGGCATCAACGACGGTCCGAATCCCGCAGCGTCCAACCCCACGCGGTTCTACATCGACAACTCGTACATCCGCTGGATCGACTGGGGCAACATCAACGCCGGACAGCGCTACCAGTACATGAACGGCGGCCCGCACACCGTGCGGGGCGGACGTCACATGACC
>CAZJMO010000203.1:3580-6670 GCA_964547085.1 uncultured Fibrobacteraceae bacterium
AACTGCGACGGACTCGAATTCACCTGGGGCGGCTACTGGGGAGCGGTCGGCGTGCTGCCCTCTTCGAGCGCAGCCGACTACGACCTGCGGCTGCACGACGATCCGGTGACGGCATCCAACGGCTTCGACATGTATCTCGAGAACTCGAGCTGGGCCGCCGGTTACAGCGACTTCGTGCTGGTCAACGGCAACAACAGCGGCGGCTCGGCCGGTACGCGGCAGGCCGGCGTCGTGAACTGGAACAACAGCACCGTCAACTTCGCCGTGGAGCAGTCGAACCGGGTGGCGATGATCGTCGCGCCCGACACGCTGGTGAGCCAGTCGCTGGGCTCGTACGATGTGCTGAACGTGTACGAACTGTGGGTCGCGCCCGATGAGCTGACGAGCTACACGTTCGAGCTGGACCAGACAGCCGGTACGGCCAATCTCGCCTTCGCGCTGTATGACGAGGCCGGCACGACGTACCAGAAGAGCGACTACGTCTGGTACCGCGACTCCAGCGGCGACGGCGGCGACGAGGCGCAGACCTTCGAGTTCACCGAGAGCGGCTACTACGGCCTGGTGGTATTCAAGCGGGGCTACAGCGACTACGGGAAGGCGTCGGCGTACACGCTGCGCATCGGCAAGACGCCGCCCAACCTGACGCCGTTCGCCGCTACCGGCTGGGATTATCCGGTGGTCGCGCGCAACGACAACACGGCCGTGCACGGCGACGCGCACGTCTCGACGATCCTGAACGGCAACACGTACAACACCTACTTCTCGCAGTGCGGCATCAACGACGGGCCGAATCCCGCGGCGCTGAACAACACGCGGTACTACCTCGACGGCGTGTACGCCTGGTGGGTCAACTACGTCACGATCAACGCCGGACAGGTGTACTTCGCGTGCGGCTCGGGACCGATGATCATTCGGGGCGGCCGCCACACGATCGAGTGGCGGAACGACTGGGACGACCAGGTCGCCGAACTGAACGAACTGGACAACGCCTACGCGCACCAGTTCGTGTGGTCGCCGATGGTGCTCGGCGACGAGGCGGCGATTGCGCGCAGCGCGCCACCGGACCGGGGCACGATGCCCCTGCCGAACTCGGACGGCTTCGTCCACGCCGGAGCGAACGACTACGCGTGGGTCACGGCCACCTGTCCGGACAACGCGGCCGACGACTATGACCTGATCGTCTACGAGGACTATGGCGGCGCCCAATCGGGGTTCAGCGTGCCGTGGATCCAGAGTGGTTTGTCGGGTGGTGTCGTCGACTACGGCGGCGGTGCGGCGGCGACCACCGGGGTGAAACGCTATCCGGCCTGCGTCGAGTTCTCCGGCGGTGCGGCCGGATACACGATGGATGCGGCCGGCTCCTATCCCGGGCGCTACGCGACGGCGACGCCGGTCGTCTGGACGGGCGAGACGTTGCCCGCCGGCCGACTCGTCGACGTGTTCGAGGCGGAACTGCTCGCCGGCGAGGGCTACAAGGTGAAGGCGAATAACGTCTCCGGCGGAGCCGATCTCGTGGTGGACATCCATCCGCCTTCGACTCCGTTCCTCAACTGGGCGACCGCGGAGGCTTCGCTCGACGCCGGCGGCCCGGGCGACACCGAGCTCGCGCTGTTCTCACCGGCCGAAGACGGACGCTACGTCTTCGTCGTCCACAAGAAGGGCGCGACCGACAAGCCCCTGACCACGGTCTACGATTTCACGATCGCGTACGGTTCGACCGGGGTCGACGAACAGGAGATTCCCGACGCCTTCGCGCTGCGCCGCAATGCGCCGAATCCCTTCAATCCGATGACCGTGATCAAGTATGAGCTGCCGGTCGGCGGACATCCGGTCCGCCTGGAGATTTTCGCCATCAGCGGGCAGCGCATCCGCACGCTGGTCAGCGAGATCCAGTCGGCCGGTTATCACGAAACGATCTGGAACGGGAAGAACGACGCCGGCGAACAGGTCGCCAGCGGCATGTACTTCTACCGCCTGCGGGCGGGGGAATTCCAGAGGACGGAGAAGATGACATTGATCAAATGACGGCGTTTCGGCGCTGAAAACAGGCAGGCCCCGCTGATCGTGGCGGGGCCTGCTTTCATCGACTACCGCGCAAACAACTCCTCCGGATTCACCCCCGGCAACCCTTTCCAGCCTTCTTCCTCGTAGGCCAGCAGGTTGTGGCACAGGTCGCAGTCCTGGCTGATGGTCTCGCCGCTCTCGGCCTCAATCTCGTCGTCGTGGCAGCGGAAGCAGCCGCCCTCGTCCATCTCGCCGTCCAGGTCGAAGTGCGAGAGGTTCGTGCGGTAGGTGCCCCACACGATGTTCATGTCCGGGAAGATGTTCCGCTCGATGATGGCCGCCAGTTCGGCCGCGGATCCGGGCAGCGCCGACTGCAGCGCGGCCACGTCGTCCGGGTGGTCGGCGGTGTAGATCTCGAGCAGCCGGGCCGTCACGGCGGCGACAGTGTCGTCGCTCGGCGGTACTTCGTTCAGCACCTTCACGGCTTCGCGCTTGAGGTAGGGCACCGAAACGTCGAGCGCTCCGGAAGCGAACGCCTCGTCGACCGCGCGCAGCGGCACCTCGTAGATGTGCGTCGGACGGTTGTGGCAGTCGATGCAGTCCATCGTGCGCCAGTGGCCGTCTTCGGTTTCCGCTTCGAAGACGGTTTCGGGCACGGCCTCGTTACCGGGGCGCAGATAGCGCACGTCGCCCTCGGGGGTCTTCAGGATGATCTCGACGATCTCCTGCCGCTTGTCGTCCAGGTGGCGGTAGCGCACCTCGTTGGCCGGATCGATGTGCCAGTGGATGCCGGTCGCCCGGCCCGAGCCCGACTCGGGACCGCCGACGTAGACCAGGTTGACGGTCATCGCTTCTGTGTTCTCGCGGTCGGAGGCGTAGTGCTTGCGGGCCATCAGCTTCGAGCCGTGGAACTTGGTCGGCCAGTGGCACACCTCGCAGGTATCGCGCGCCGGGCGCAGATTCTCCACGGGCGAGGGAATCGGGCGGCTGTAGGAATCGGTCGCCACGGCGATCACCTGACGCAGGCCCGAGAGCTTGGCGCGCACGAACCAGGATGCGCCCGGCCCGATGTGGCACTTCACGCAG
>CAZJMO010000204.1:0-1461 GCA_964547085.1 uncultured Fibrobacteraceae bacterium
GGCCGCTCGCGGCCGATCATCACGGCACGTTGCCGCCTGCGGATCAGCTGCGGCCCGGCGTGGTGGCGCGCTCGCCGGTGCAGGACTGGTTGTTCGGGCCGGCGGGCGTCGTGGTGGGGCCGGGAGAGGTCGCGTATCTCAAGCAACTCGAACCGGTGTACGAAGCGTTCGGACTGCCCCGCGCGCCGCTGCTGCCGCGCCTGTTCGCACAGCTCGGCCCCGCGGGACACGGCGAATTCCACGCCTGGGCGCTGGGCGTGGCCGACCGCGATCAGGTCGGCAACAAGGCGCGGTTCGCCGATGCGGCCACGCGGGCGGTGAACGCCGCGAAGCCGAACCTGATCAGCACGCTCCGCGAAAGCGCGGGTCTGGACGGGGCGACTCTCAACGAGGTCGTCGACCTGGTTCAGCGGCGCTGGGCGCGGCAACTGGAGGCGGTGCTCAAACGTCAGGACCAGCGTCGTCGCGACGACGCGGGCGCCGGGCAGGCGGCGTGGCTGCGTCCGGAGAAACGCCGGCAGGAGCGCGCGCTGGCTTCCGTCGCCGCCGCGGCGCTCTGGGGGGAGGATGTGACACGGGCGCTGGCGCACGCGTCGCGCCGACATTTCGACGCCGGACTGGACGGCGACTGGCGGGAGTTCCTGCTCACGGTCCCGGTTCCCTGAGCGGCGAAAGCGAGGATTCCATGGTGAAGCCGACCTGCGACCTGCTCTGCATCTGTCCGCACACCGACGACGCCGAGATTGCCCTGGGCGGGACGCTGCGCCTGCTGTCCGAACGCGGACGCTGCGTCTGGGTCTGCGACCTGACGCGCGGTGAACTGGCGTCGAACGCCGATCCGGACGAGCGCTGGGACGAGGCCGCCAAGGCGAATGCGATCCTGGGGCTGAGCGGTCGGGTGCAGCTCGATCTGCCGGACGGATTCATCAACGAGCACGACCCCGCGCAGGTGTCGGCCGTGGTGCACGTGATCCGGCAACTGCGGCCGCGCTGGGTGGTGTCGGCGCCCGAGGCCCGGCGGCATCCGGATCATCTGGCGACGCCGGCGCTGGTGCGCCGCGCGGCGTTCCTGGCGCGTCTGCGGTCGCTGGTGCCGGTGGCCACCGGAGCGCGGTGGTGGCCGACCCCGCCGACGGACGCTCCGGCTGCCGTCTGGATCGCCGAGACCGTGGCCGAGGCGTGCGCCGAGGACGCCGCGCCGGACGTGCTCTTCGACGTGTCGGGCACGTGGGACGCCAAGCGCCGCGCGCTGGCCTGCTACGAGAGCCAGTTCCGCCGCGATCCCGAACGCCACCCGACCCACATCAACGCGCCGGATTTCCTGAACCGCATCGAGGACCGCGGCCGGTTCTGGGGGCGGCGCGCGGGAGTGGCCCGTGCCGAGGCGCTGTGCCTGGACGCCGCGCCGGTGGTGACCGACCTGCCGGTGCGCGTCGTCGTGAATGAAGCGTACTCGGCTGG
>CAZJMO010000204.1:1471-6639 GCA_964547085.1 uncultured Fibrobacteraceae bacterium
TGAATCGTTTGCCGACGATCGGGATCACCTGCTACCCGAGCCTCGGCGGCAGCGGCATCGTCGCGACCGAACTGGGACTCAACCTCGCGCGCAGCGGGTATTCCGTGCACTTCATCTGCGCGAGCATGCCGCTACGGCTGCAGGAATATCGCGAGAACGTCTTCTACCACGAGGTGGAGGTCGCGGACTACCCGGTCTTCCAGTACCCGCCGTACACGTTGAGTCTGGCCACGGCCATGGCCGAGACCGCGATCAAGCACGGCCTGGACATCCTGCACGTGCACTACGCGATCCCGCACGCGGCGAGCGGTTACCTGGCCCGCGAGATGGTCGGCGCGGACCGGCTGCGGCTGATCACCACGCTCCACGGCACCGACATCACGCTGGTCGGGCAGGAGCCGTCGTTCTTCCGCATGACGCGGTTCCTGATCGATGAGTCCGACGCCGTCACCGCGGTCAGCGGCTTCCTGGCGCGCGAGACGCACAAGGTGTTCGGCGTCGAGCGCGCGATCGACGTGATCCCGAACTTCGTCGACACGCGGTCCTTCCACCCGCTGGAAGACCGCGCGGCGCGGGCGGCGTACGCGAAAGAGGGCGAGGCGCTGCTCGTGCACGCGTCCAACTTCCGCGCGGTCAAGAACGTGCCGGCGGTGATCGAGGTCTTCGCCCGCGTGGCGGCCGCGCGTCCGGCGCGATTACTCCTGCTCGGCGACGGACCGGAACGCGAGCCGGCCCTCGCGCTGGCGGCGCAGCTCGGCGTGGCGGACCGGATCTCGGCGCCCGGCGCGGCCGACGACCTGCCCGCCGTTTTTCCGCTGGCGGACCTGCTTCTGCTGCCGTCGTGGCAGGAGAGTTTCGGGCTCGTGGCGCTGGAGGCGATGTCGTGCGGAGTGCCGGTGATCGCGACCGATCGCGGCGGCACCGACGAGTTCATCGTCGACGGCGTCAACGGCTATCTGCGCGACCCCGAGGACATCGCCGGAATGGCCGACGCGGCGCTGGCGATCCTCGGCGACGCGGGGCTGTACCACCACGTGTCCGAGGAAGCCCGGCGCGACGCGGTCGATACATTCGGCGCGCGGTGCGTGCTGAAACGTTATATTGATTTATACGACCGCGTCGTGGCCGCTCCGCCGTATCCCACGGGTCGGGCGTAGCTAGCTGTTGACAGGTCGCGAGGGTGGTTTCACATTGTGCACGGGAGCGTTCGGCGGCTGTTCAGGGAGCGGCCGAACCGGCATCAGGCCCCCAGGGAAGGGGATCGCCATGGCCGCGCCACACGACTTTCTGCGTCAGGTCGAGAGCATCGCGGAGCAGCACGGGTCGTTCCGGCCCGAGGCGTACCTGTTCGTCCTGGAGGCGCTCGAACGAGCCATGGACGACGCGGGTCGCAAGGGCCACATTTCGGGCGAGAATCTGCTCGAGAGCATCAAGCAGCTCGGTCGGGATCGTTTCGGAGTGATGGCCACGGACGTGTTCGCCGCCTGGGGCGTGCGCAACACCCTGGATTTCGGGCGCTGCGTTTTCCATCTCGTCGAAGGCGGGCTGCTCAGCAAGCGCGACGAGGACTCGCTCCGCGACTTCATCGACAAGTACGACTTCCGTCAGGTCTTCCAGGAGGAGTACTTCCTCGGCCAGGCCTGACAACCGGCGGAACCTTTTCCATTCCGTCGCGTTCGGATTCCATAGTGACCCCGAGATCCGGATTACGGCCGGGTCGAGCGCCGGGCCAGGGAGGGCCCGCTGCGAAGTCGGCGCCCATGCCGGCAGCCGACCTCGCCACACCGCCCACGGCGCCAAGGAGCCAGATCAGCATGCCCACCGCCATCATTCCGTTGAGCCTCGGGACCTCCGAACTGGTCGGTCTGCTGGCCGACACCACCTTCTTCGGCAAGTTCATTCTCCTGGTCCTGCTCGTCCTGTCGGTCGTGTCGTGGGCCGTGGTGATCGAGAAGGGGCGCCTGCTGGCGCGGATCCGCAGCGGACATCTGCAGTTCTGGGAGCGTCTGGAGGACTGGATCGAGGGCCGCGACGGCGACCGCGACATGCGCGACTGGTGCGAGTCACGGCCGGATCTGCCGCTGGCCAACCAGTTCACCGAGACCAGTGGTCTCCAGGACGCAGCCTCGGTCCGGCGTGCCAGCGAACGGATCGCGTACCTCGAGATCGAGCGCCTCGAGCGCTACCTCATGCTGCTGTCGACCGCGGTCACGATCTCCCCGTTCCTGGGCCTGCTGGGCACGGTCTGGGGGATCATGAGCAGCTTCCTGGACATGGCCGCCATGCAGAGCGCCAACCTGACCGTGGTCGCGCCGGGCATCGCCGAGGCGCTGGTGACCACGATCGCCGGCCTGGCGACGGCGATCCCCGCGGTCATCTTCTACAACTCGCTGGTTCGCAAGATCGACCTGCTGGGCAATGAGATGGAGCGCCTGCGGACGGTGCTCGAGGAACGTGTCGGCGGCGGCCGCGGCGAGATCCATCCGGGTGCGCGCGACTTCGCCAATCGGCCCGCCGTGCACGACACGGAGCGGATCTGATGAAGCGCAAGGGGTCGTTCGAGCGCCTGGCGACGATCAACATTACCTCGCTGGTGGACGTGACCCTCTGTCTGCTGATCATCTTCATGCTGACCGCGCCGTACATCCAGGGCGGAGTCGACGTGAATCTACCGGAGGCGGACACGCGCACGCAGCTCGTCAAGGAAGGGCCGGTGATCAGCATCACCGAGAACCGTCAGCTCTACTTCCAGGAAGATCCGGTCACCATGGACGAGATGACGCAGCGGTTGACGCCTTTCCTGCCGGACAAGGACACGATTCCCGTCTATCTGCGGGCCGATGAAGAGATTCCCTACGGATTCGTGCTGAAGGTCATGGCGGCCGTGGAACGGGCCGGGTTCGTGAACCTGTCCCTCGTGGCCGACCCAGAGAACTGACGGGTGTCATGACGCGCGGACTGCCAGTCAGCATCATCGTTCATCTGATGGTCCTCGGGATGCTCGCGGCCTGGGGCGGTCATGTGCCGCCGCCGCCGATGGAGCCGCACCGGATCCTGCGCGTGCAGATCGCGAAGATGCCCGAGGCCACGCCGCAGGTGAGCCAGCCGGCGCCGGAGACGGATCCGGAGCCGGTGATCCCGCAGATCGAGCCGGAGCCGCAGCCGAAGCCCCAGGAACCTGTTCTGCCGCCCAAGGAAGTGCCGCGCAAGGTCGAACGAAAACCGGAGCCCGAGTTGGATCCGACGCCGGTCCCGGTGCAGCCGGAGCCGGACGAGACGCCGCCGCCGGAGGTCGACCTCGACCCGACGCCGGCGCCCACGGCCAGCGGGCCGGCCATCTCCGGCACCGATGTCGATTTCCCGTTCGCGTGGTATCTGAATCGCGTGGAGGGGATCATCGCGCGGAACTGGAACCCGCGGCAGCTGGGCTTCCGCGAGGGCTCGAACCGGCAGTGCCTGGTGCACTTCACCGTGGGCCGCGCGGGCCAGATCTCGCAGGTGACGCTGCTGCGCAGCAGCGGCGTGTCGCTCTTCGACCGCGAGGCGTTGCGCGCTGTGAAGGCGGGCCGGTTGCCGCCGCTGCCGGCCAAGTTCCCGCACCGCGCCCTGGGCGTCACTTTCGAGTTCAACCTCCAATCCGGGGTCTAGCGCATGCGCCGATTGACGATACTCCTCGTTTTCTGCCCGCTTCTGCTGGTCTCGGTCGCGGTCGGGCAGGCCGTGCCCGAGGTCGAGCTGCGGGTGACCAAGACGGCGTTCCAGAAGATCGACGTGCTGATCGGCACGCTGGACGTGCTGTCGGGCGGCATGCCGGCGGTGGATGCGGCGACCACGCTCGAGAAGACCGTCGCGCGCGACCTGGACTACAGCGGGCTGTTCCGCGTCGGGCTGCTCGAGAGCCAGGCCGAGCGCGACAGCCTGCACTTCGAGTTCGCCGTGCGCGGCAGCGTCGAGGGCCCGGTGCGCGACGCCGAGCTGACGGGCAAGGACGCGCCGAACACGGTCAGCCTGGACCTGGTGACGTATCCGGGCGGACAACTCCTCTTGAACAAACGGTACCGGCCGCTGCCGGAGCAGATGCGCGCCACGGCGCACCACTTCGCCAACCAGGTGCTGGAGATGCTCACGGGCGAGCCGGGCATGGCGATGACGCGGATCGTGTTCTCGCGCGGCGCAGGCGACCGGCGCGACCTCTGGGTGGTCGACTACGACGGCGAGGGACTGATGCGCCTGACGGCCAACCGGACGCTGAACCTCTGTCCGGCGTGGAAGCCCGACGGTTCCGAGATCGCCTTCACCAGCTACACGCGCGGGATGCAGGGGCTCTTCAGCCTGGATACGTCGACGGGCCAGGTCCGCAAGGTGATGGCGCGGGACGGACTCAATCTGGGCGCGCAGTGGCATCCCGACGGCACCGAGATGCTGGTGTCGCTGTCGCACGCCGGAGATCCGGAGATCTATCGCGTCTCGCCGCAGGGCGAGATCCTGCGGCGACTGACGGCCATGCGGTCGATCGAGATCAGCCCGTGCTGGGATCCGGGGGGGCGGGATCTGGTTTTTACGAGTGACAGGACCGGGACGCCTCAGTTATATATCGTCGATGGAGACGGAGCGGGCCGTCGGCGCCTGACGTTCGAGGGGCGCTACAACGATTCGGCCGACTGGTCTCCCAACGGGGAGAAGATCGTCTACGCCACGCGTGTGACGAACGACACCCAGCTGGTCCTCATCCGTGCGACCGGAGAAGATCGGCGACTGCTCACCGACCATCGCTGGCGCAACTGCGAGGATCCGAGCTGGGCGCCCGACGGGCGTCATATCGTGTTCGCATCGGACCGGACGGGTTCATACAAGCTCTATGTCATGGATGTCGTCGAAGGCGATGTCCGCCAGTTGACGTTCGGCGACGAGCCGGACATCACCCCGGCCTGGTCACCTCGGTAGGGACCGGCCGTTTTCAAGGAGCCGAGGGAACGATGATGGGTATCGGCAAAAACATTCGCAGCATGCTGACCGTTCTGGGCCTCGTGGTTCTCGTTGCAGGGCTGGCCATCACGACCGGTTGCGGCGGCGACAAGCCCGCGGTCGAGACCGATCCCGACGCCGCGGCCGGAACGGTCGAGGAAGTCGTCGAGGCCAAAGAAGAAGACACAGAGACCGAGTCGGCT
>CAZJMO010000205.1:0-6585 GCA_964547085.1 uncultured Fibrobacteraceae bacterium
GTGGACCTGGCGGCGCTGTTGCGCGCGGCCGCGGCGTTCGTCGGCAACGACAGCGGCGTCATGCACGTGTCGGCCGCGCTGGGAGTGCCGACGCTCGGGCTCTTCGGCTCGAGCAGCGAGGCCTGGACGGCGCCTCGCGGTCGCCGGGCGCGGGCGATGACCGCGCATGGCTTCGCCTGCCAGCCGTGTTTCCGCAAGACGTGCAACCAGTCGACGTTCTGCCTCGATACGCTGTCGGGACGGGATGTGCTCGCGGCGGTGCACGGACTTCTGGACGGGGAGGCGGGGGCATGAGCCGCTGGGCCGTACGCGGCGCGACCACGGAAGTGGCGGCACCGGCGCCGACGCTTTTCCTGGACCGCGACGGGGTCATGGTCGTGGACAGGCACTATCTCTGCGACCCGGAACTGGTGGAACTGGTGGCGGGAGTGCCGGCGGCGCTGCGCCTTGCACGGTCGGCGGGGTTCCGGCTCGTCGGCGTGTCGAACCAGTCGGGGCTGGGCCGCGGCCAGTTCAAATACGAGCAGTTCGTGGCCGTGATGCAGCGGCTCGACGCGATGCTCGCGGCCGAGAACGCGCCGCTGGATGCCTTCTACTACTGCCCGCACGCTCCCGAAGCGCAGTGCCGTTGCCGCAAGCCGGCGCCGGGACTGCTGGAGGAAGCGGCGCGGGACCACGCGTGGGATGCGGCGCGGTCGTGGGTCGTGGGCGACAAGGTTTCCGACGTCGACCTGGCTATCGACCACGGTATGCGCGGCGTGCTGGTCAGGACGGGGTACGGCGCTGCGCAGGAGGAGAGACTCGGCGACCGGAGCGGTGTCGTTGTGGTCGACGACCTGCCGGCGGCGGTCGCGCACATCCTGACGGAGGTGACGCCGTGAGCTGGTCGCTCGGCGGGCGCCCGCTGCGACGAATCCTGGTGACGCGGCTGCGTTATCTGGGCGACGTGGCCATGTCCACGGTCGTGCTGGATGTCCTTCGGCGCGGCGATCCGGAGGTGGAACTGGGATTCCTCTGCGAGGCGGCCCACGCACCGATTCTCGCGGGGCAACCGGACCTGCAGCGACTGCACGCACTGGATTCACGTCGTCGGGGACGGGACGCCGCCGCGCGCGTGCCGCAGACCGCGACGGAGCTGCGGTCGGCGACCGGCGGGACGCTGGCCACGATCATGGACCTTCGCCGCGCGCGCTACGATCTGGCGGTCGACCTCTTCTTCAACCCCCGCAGCGCGTGGTTGCTGTGGCTGGCGGGAATCCCGGCACGCATCGGCGGCGCGCGCAGCGTCAGTCGCCGCCGCCTCTACACGCATCAGGCGCTGTCGCCGACGCCGCAGACCCGGCCGGAACTCTTTCGGCGCGCCGGCGGTGGTCTGGGCGAACACCTGAGCCGCCTGGCGCCGCTGAGCCACGCCGACGGACGGCCTTTCCTGGACTGGCTGGAGGCGGAGGTCGCCGCTGGGGAACTGGCGCCGCGGGTGGTGCGGCCGCGACCGGGCGGGACCGTGACGGCTGCACTGACGCGGCTGGGGACGGCGCCCGGACTGTTCTCGCTCCTGGCGCCGGCGGCGACGTGGCCGACCAAGGAGTGGCCGGTCGACCGCTGGCGCGAGCTGATCGATCGCCTGCTGGAGGCCGGCCGTGCGCCGGTCGTGCTTTCGCCTCCGGGCGATGCCGAACGCTACGCCGCGCTGACGGCCGCCATTCCGCCCGGTCGCGGCGGCGTGTTGCCGCCGCTGGGGCTCGTCGAGGCGCTGCAGGTGGTCGGCGCGGCGCGGGAGATGGTGAGTGTGGACGGCGGTGTCATGCACGCGGGTGTGGCCATGCGGGTGCCCACGATCGGGCTGTTCGGTCCGACCGATCCTGCGCTCTGGTTCCCGTACGAGGAGCTGGGACCGTATCGCGTGCTGGCCACGCGGCCGTCGTGCCATCCGTGCGACCGCCACGACTGCGACGCGTTCGTCTGCCTTCCGGATCTCGCGGCCGACCGCGTGATCGAGGCGTTGCTGGGACTCGACGCGCGATCGGACGTCCCGTGATGGCGGGGGCGCGCGACGTTCGCCGGATCCTGGTCATCCGCCGCAAGGCGCTGGGCGATGCGCTGGTGACGCTGCCGGCGATCCAACAGCTGGCGGCCGCGTTCCCCGATGCGCACGTGGACATGGTGATGGACCGCCCGTTCGCGCCTCTGCTGCAACGGCTCGCGCCCGAACTGACGGTCCTGTCGTGGCCGCCGCCGCCGGGTGGATTGCCGTGGCCGCTGCGGCTGATGTCGGCACGTTACGATCTGGTGATCGACTATCTCGGCAATCCGATCTGCCGCGGCGCCGCTGGGCGTACAACGTCCGTGTGCCGCGCAACAGGCTAGACGACCGCGACGTCGTCCAGTTCGCGGGCGAGGCCTTCCTTGACCCGCTGCGCGCGCTGGGCCTGGCGCCGGCCCCGTGGCGTGCGGGCGCGGCGGCAGGAGCGCTCGGCGACGTGGACGCGGAACTGGGAGACCGGTACCGCGAATGGGCGAAGAACCGCGACACCGGCGGCCGACCCTGCGCGGCGCTCATGTTCAGTGCGACGTGGCCTGCGAAGGCGTGGCCCGCGCAGCACGGCGCGGAGCTCTATCGCCTGCTCGAGGCCCGGGGGCTGTCGCCGTTGATGGTGACCGGACCGGGCGACGACGAACTCGAAGCCGCGCTGCGCGCCGAACATCCGGGCGCGGCGTTCGCGCCGCCGACGTCGCTGCTGGAACTGGCGCACCTGCTGGCGGGTTGTACCGTATTCATCGGGACCGACAACGGGGCACGGCATCTGGCGGCGCTCCTGGGCGTGCCGACGGTCACGGTGTTCGGACCGACCGACCCCGGCGGCTGGAACCCGGACGATCCGCGGCACGTCGCGGTGGTCGGTGATGCGCCGTGCGCGCCGTGCGATCAGACCCACTGCCCCGTACCGGGGCACCCGTGCCTGGACGACCTGACGGCGTTGCGGGTGGCGGACGTGGTCGGTCAACTGCTGGCGCGCATCGACATCCGGAAGGAGAGACCATGAAACGCCGTACGTCGCTGGTCCGATTCTCGACGGTGCTGTTGGTGTTCCTGGGCCTGGCCGTGTCGCTGCTCGCCGCCGAAGCCCCATCCGACAGCACGGCGGTGCGCACCCTGCCGCCGCCACCGTTTGCCGTGGGCGAGAAGCTCGTATTCTCCATCGACTACGGCATGATCAACGCCGGCGAGGGCGTCCTCGAGGTCGTCGGTACGGTCGATGTCGACGGGCGCGCGTGCTACCGGATCGAGAGCACGGCGCGGAGCAATCGCTTCTTCTCGGGCTTCTACAAAGTGCGCGACAAGGTCATCAGCTACGTCGATGTGGACGGCCTTTTCAGCCGCTACTTCATGAAGCGTCTGCGCGAGGGCACGTACCGCAAGACCGTGGAGATCGAGTTCGATCACGAGGCGCAGAAGGCGCGCTACCACAACGGCAAGGAATACGACGTCTCGGCGGGCGTCCACGACATCCTGTCGGCCTTCTATTACGTGCGGACGCTGGACCTGGAGGTGGGCCGCGACGTATTCTTGTCGGCGCACAGCTCGCGCAAGACATACGACATGCGCGTCATCGTCCACGGCCGGGAAATGGTCGAAACCGATCTCGGCACGCTCAACTGCTTCGTGATCCAGCCGGTGATGGAGGGCGAGGGCCTGTTCAAGCACGAGGGTGACCTGATGATCTATCTGACCGACGACGCGCGCCGCATCCCGGTCCTGATGACCGCCAAGCTCCCGGTCGGCAGCGTGGCCACGCATCTGCGAGAGTATGTCCCGGCGCCGACCGCGGGAGTCACCGGTGAGTGACCCGCGCGCCAACGCCGACCGACCGCGTTCGCTGGTGCCGCCGGAGGGCTGGTTGACACCGGCCGTCGCCGACGATGTCGGGCCGGGCGCGGCCTACCTGCTGCTCGTAACGGCGATCGCGCTGGTCCTGCGTCTCTGGCGTCTCGACGGCATGTCGCTGTGGATCGACGAGGTCTTCACCTGGGAGATGGCGTCGCCCGCCGAACCCGGCGGTTTCCTTGCCCGGACCCTCGACGCCTACCAGGGCCCGCTCTACCACGCGGCGGTCTGGCCGCTCCTGAGATGGCGCGACAGCGCCTTCATGCTACGCCTGCCCGCGGCCGTGGCGGGAACGCTGTCGGTTCCTCTCCTGGGGTTGTTTGCAGCGCGCCTCTGGGACCGCCGGACCGGGCGACTCGCCGCGCTCCTGCTCGCGTTGAGCCCGTTCGCCGTCTGGTACTCGCAGGAGGCCCGCGGCTACAGCTTCCTGATCTTCTTCGCGGTCGCGTCGGGCGTCGTGCTCGTCGACGCCCTGCGACGCGGACCGACGCCGGGACGCGCGATCCTGCTGGCGTTGCTGGTCTTCGGCGGCCTGGGCAGCAACTTCGCCTTCGCCTTCCTGGTGCTGGCGTTCGCGCTCACCGTCGTTCTGGTCGCGCCGCCGCGCGACGGACGCACGTGGTTGCTGTGGGGCGTCGCGCTCGGCGGCGGCGTACTCCTGGCGGCGCCGTGGCTCTTGAAGGCTGCGGGTATCTGGGAGGTCGGACGCGTCGTTCCCGGAGCGGCGACCGGCGCCGCATTGCGCGGCGAGTCGACGTTCAGCCCCTGGGCGGTGCCGTTCACCGGATTCGCGCTCTTCTACGGTTTCAGTCTCGGGCCGTCGCTCGCGGAATTGCACGCGGTCGATCGACTCGCGGCGATCCGACCCCACCTGCCCGTGATCCTGCTCGGCGCCGGCTTCGCAGCCGCGGCGCTGTTGCCGTCGTTGACGCGATTGCAACGCCGACGGTGGACGCTCCTGCTCTGGATCCTGATTCCGCTCGCGGCGGTCGCGTTGCTGGCGATGCGGAACGTGAAACCCTACAACGTGCGATACGCGGCCGCAGCCTTCCCGTGGGTCGTGGCGTTGACCGCGGCCGGGCTCTGCCGTCTGCCGCGATGGCCGCGGCTCGTGACGGCGGTCGGATTGTGCGTCCTCATGGCCGTATCCCTCGTCGGGATGCACCTCGATGGACGTTACGCGAAGGCCGACGTGCGCGGGGCCGTGGCCGCCCTCGACCCGGCCGCCGATGCCGGCCGACCCATCCTGGTGACCACGGTCGGACCGGTGGTCCGTTACTACTGGAACGGCGTCGGTCCGGTGCTCGGATGCGGGGACGAGCCGCAGATCCAGGACGCCGCGATGGCGGACGGCCTGGTGGCGAGGCAACTCGGAGGCGCAGACACGGCGTGGGTGATCTGGGCGCGGTCGTGGTTTCTCGACCCCCGGCACCTCTTGCCCCAGGCGCTGACCCGGCAGGGAACGCTCGAGCGGATTCACGAGGGTCCGGGTGTGGCCGTGGATCTCTGGCGCCGGCGCGTCGTCGAACGAGGGAACGTACCGGTCGACGAGGTCGATGCAACGGAAGGAAACGCGCCGTGACGCGACGCGACGTGTTTGCCGATCAGGGTGGCTACGACGCGGTCATCGCCGGTGTCAGCGACGGTTACGACCGACCGGACAGCGCCGGATATCGCGTCGTCAAGCGGGCGCTGGATGTGGCGGGTGCGCTCGCGGGGCTGATGTTGCTGGTGCCGTTGTTGCCGTTCATCGTGATCATGATCAAGCTCGAGACCTCCGGCCCCGTCCTTTTCCGCCAGGAACGCGTCGGCAAGCGCGGTCGTCTGTTCCCCTGCTTCAAGTTCCGGTCGATGAGCGTCGATGCTGAGGCGCGGAAACTCGAGATGGCGCACCTCAACGAAGCCACGGGCGCCGCGTTCAAGATCAAGGATGATCCGCGGATCACCCGGGTCGGACGATTCCTGCGCCAGAGCAGTCTCGATGAGTTCCCGCAACTCTGGAACATCCTGCGAGGCGACATGTCGGTGGTCGGACCGCGGCCGCAGATTCCGTCGGAGGTCGCCGAATACACGCCGCAACAGGCGCTGCGACTCCTGGCGCCGCCGGGCCTGACGTGCCTGTGGCAGGTGTCGGGACGGAGCCAACTCGACTTCGATGCGTGGATGGAATTGGACCTCGAATATGTCCGGAATCGAAGCCTGCGCTACGACCTGGGCATCCTGGTGCGGACGCTGCCCGCCGTGATCGAGCGCAAGGGAGCGTACTGATGGCCGTCCTCGGTCTGGGAACCGACATCGGCCGAGTCCAGAGGATCGCCGACCTCGTCGAACGGCATGGCGCCCGGTTCCTGGATCGGATCTACCGGCCGGAAGAGCAGGTCGTGCTCGATCGTGTACCGGCGGCGGCCGCCGCCGCGCTGGCGGCGCGCTGGGCGGCGAAGGAGGCTTTCATCAAGGCGCTGGGCGTGCGGGCGACGGGGGTCCCGTATCGGGACGTGGAGGTCGTTCGCGGGGAGTCGGGAGCGCCGTCGCTGCGGTTGCATGGTGCGGCGGCTAAGGCTTTGGGTGATTTGGGGGGTGGGGGGGTGTTGGTATCTATGAGTCATGAACGCGACCACGCAACAGCCACCGTGGTGATCATTTAGTTGTGCCTTCGAAAATGTGTCCATCACCCTGCCCGATCGTGGTCCAAGCGAATC
>CAZJMO010000206.1:0-302 GCA_964547085.1 uncultured Fibrobacteraceae bacterium
CAACAAGGCCAGGCTGGGCGAGGAGCCGAGCAAGACGCTGGTCGGCAACATGCGGGTCAACCACACGCTGCGCTCGGGTCTGCTGACGGACGTGGCCAACATCGTGGCGCGCGGCCGCCGCGACAAGGAGAGCACCGTCGTCATGAACGGCGAGGCGGCGATCTCGATCCCCAACCCGAACACCAGGGACAAGGTCTACCTCGAGGATTTCGAGGGCGCTGCGAGCACCGACCTGGTCAGCCTCTCGCGTCTGGGCTGGTACCTGGCCAGCAGGCCGGTCCACGCCAGCCAGAGTGCGCTGC
>CAZJMO010000206.1:312-2679 GCA_964547085.1 uncultured Fibrobacteraceae bacterium
CCGGGCGGTGCTGACCGCATGGGACGCGCCCGACGCCGACCAGGATGCGCTGCCGCCGGGGGATACCAGGGAGTTCCAGGCGCCCGACCGCATCGGCGACATGCGCTGGTATCGGCCGGACACGGCCGTCCTCCGCCGCTGGCTGAACCCGGAACTGCAGGGCGAGGAACGCAACGAGACCCAGCAGGCGCTCGAACTCTACGTCCGCGACGAGGACGGCTGGACCGACGAGAGCTGGGGCGGCATCATGCGCGGCCTGAGCCGCACGGGCGTCGATCTGAGCAAGTCCCAGTTCCTCGAGTTCTGGGTCAACGACTTCACGCCCGAGGTCGGGGACCGGCACGGTCGTCTGCACATCGACTTCGGAGTGATCAGCGAGGACTTCATGTGGCCCGAGACGGGCGGCGTGCCGGAGTACGCGACCGAGCAGCGTGAGGATCTCAACGCGGACTCCATCTTCAACGTCACGACCGAGGACGTGGGGTTGGACGCCGAGGTCGAGGGTCAGACCGTGATTCGCGAAGGCGAACTCTTCCAGACCACCAAGACCGTCGACGGCGTCCCGGGGATCTACCCGTACATCAACAACACCCAGGGCAACAACTACGAGGACAGCGAGGATCTCGACGGCAACACCACGTTCGACACCCAGAACAACTTCTTCACCGTCACGGTCGACCTCGAGACGACCGATCCGCTGGTGGACGTGGCGCAGGAGTATCCGGACTCGGAGCTCCAGGGCACGGCGTGGCGCAAGTACCAGATCCGCCTGAGCGATCTGCTCGAGGTGAACGAGTCGGCCTCGGCCGATCTGGAGGCCGTGCGCCACATCCGGATCTGGTTCGAGGACGGCGACGGCGCGGCCACCGATTCCCGACGTCTGCAGCTGAGCGAGCTGACGTTCCTGGGCAGCCGCTGGCAGCGCGAGGGCATCCGCAAGACGAGCAACGAGGAACTGCTCGGGCCGGAAGACATCGGGCCGAACGAAGGCTTCTTCATCGGCGCGATCAACAACAAGGACAACCCGGATTACGCGCCGCCCTTCCCGATCCGTTCGGAGAACGACATCCCGGAGAAGGAATCGGCGCTGATCCTGGACTTCACCAACCTCGAGCCCGACCACATGTTCCGCGCCAGCAAGCAGGTCTCCGCCGGCGGCGACGACTACACGCGCTACGACACCATGACCTGGTGGTGGCACTGCGGCGATGCGGACGTCGCCGACCTCGACATGTTCTATCGGATCGGCGCCGACTCGACCAACTACTACGAGGTCGGGCTGCGTTTCATCGACACGCCCGAGCGCCGGGGCTGGCGCCACGTCAGTCTCGACATCGCCGAGCTGACCAACCTCAAGAACGAGCTGCCGGGCGAAGTCGGCGTCATCCACACCGAGATCAACGACACCGAGGACGATCAGCCGTACGGGGTGCGCATCGTCGGCGCGCCGGATCTGCGGCGCGTCACCCGCTATTACTTGGGCGTGGCCAACCCGACCCGCCGGCTCGTTTCCGGCCAGGTCTGGGTCAACGACGTCATGCTCCTGGGCGCCAAGCGGGAGATCGGTCTGGCGGAGAGCCTGGGCCTGCAGCTCAACATGGCCGACGTCTTCAAGTTCGACGCCGACTGGTCCCGGCGCGACGCCGAATACCACGGCCTCAACCAGGACGCCGGGCAGGGGGCGGTGACCGAGACGTGGAGCTTCTCGACCAACTTCAAGGTGGACGACTTCATCCCGCTCCTCGGTTTCCAGATCCCCGTGAGTCTGGGGCGTCGCCAGTCGACGAGCCGCCCCAAGTACGAGATCAACAGCGACATCGAGATCCTGGACGAAGACCGCCGCAACCAGTTCTCCTCCGTCGAGGATCGCAACAGTTTCTCGGTCCGGCTCAGCCACTCCCAGAGCCGGTCGGCGATCTCGCGCTACGTCATCGATCCGTGGACCTTCAGCCTGTCGGGCAGCGTTAACAGCAAGGATTCGCCGACGGTGACCAGCGATCAGACCTCGCTCCAGGGCGGCGCCAACTTCAACCTCCGGATCCCCGATTCCCACACCCTGGGCGACCTGCCTGGTCTGGGTCTGATCCCCATCGTCAAGAGCGTGGCGTATCTGCCGACGCGGATCGAGGGCGCGGCCAGCTTCGTCAACACGGATCGCAAGATCACCAACCGGAGTCTCACAGGCGTGATCTACGATCCCACCCGGACGGTCGCCAAACCGGGGAACCTGACCAGCGGCATGGAGTACCGGGTCCTGCCGATCGTGACGGTCAACTACTCGAACCGTTCGGAACGGGATCTGTTGCGGCGGCAGGAATGGAACGGGATCAACATCGGCGAGCAGAACAAGTTCTCGCAGGACTTCTC
>CAZJMO010000206.1:2707-6552 GCA_964547085.1 uncultured Fibrobacteraceae bacterium
GACTCGAAGATCTTCGCACCGCTGCGGGCCGGCCTGCGAGGCCTGAACAAGTTGCGCCCGTCGGTGACCTACCAGGGCAGCTACATCAACCAGATGGGCCCGAGCGTGGGGCAGGTGGGCGATCCCGAGGACGTCCACAGCGTCAGCAACGGCAACGATTGGCAGTTCCGCGCGCAGTTCCCGCTGGGCGACCTGTTCGACAAGATCGTACCCGAGCCGCGCCGGACGCAGAACGTGCAGAAGGAACTGGACGCCGAGCTGTCGCGCATCATGCAGGAGGCCCGCCGCGACACCGCACTGACCTTCAACACCGGCGAGATCGACGACTGGGACTCGCTCACGCCCGACCAGAAGCGGCGCGAGGAGGACGAGTGGTGGGAGGAGAAGGCGCTCGAGCGCCTGCGGGCCGAGGGGCGGGATCCGGGCAGCGGCGGCGGCGGCGGTGCGCTGACGCCGCGCGCCGCGGTGGAGCCGTTGCTGAGCATGCTGCGGGGCTTCGATCCCGTGTCGATGAGTCTGACGCAGAACCGCAACAGCGGGTTCGGCCGGCTTTCCGGCGAAGATGTCGGATTGGGGTACCGGCTGGGATTCCTCACGAATCCGGACCTGCCCGACACCTCCTACGTCTACCACCGCTTCACGGAGAGCCGGAGTTTCACGGTGTCCACGAAGACACGCATCGCGCAGGACGTGTCGCTGGACTTCAAGTACGGGCTGAACACGAGCCACCAGCTGAACGACGACTCCCAAACCTGGAATTACACGCAGGACTGGCCGGACCTGCGCCTGAGCCTGGCGGGAATCGAGAAGCTGGGCATCTTCGGCGGCGTCGCCGACGATCGCGAGGCCGGGTGGTTCCGCTCCTCGAGCTTCGACATCGCGTACAAGCACAGCAAGTCCGTGCCCGGCTACACCGAGACGTACCACAATCCGCGGCGGACGACCACCATCACGCCCCGCTGGAACATGACGTTCCAGAGCGGTATGTCGCTGACGTTCAACGGGAGTCTGAGCCGTGAGAACCAGGTGTCCAGCGGCACCAGGAGCCGGATCAAGCGCTTCCAGATCGGTACCCAGCTCCAGCACGAGTTCGACGCGCAGGGTTTCCTGGCGAAGATGGGGCTCTATCGCCCCGGCAACCAGCCCAGCATCAACATGAGCGTGGACCTGCGTTTCACCCGCAACACCACCGACCGCGAGGTTCCCGGCGCCATCTACGAGCAGGCCACGCAGGGCACCCAGAACATTGCGTTCCAGCCCCGATTCTCGTACAACATCACGCGGAACCTGTCGGGTGCGTTCAGTATCAACTTCAATCAGACCAAGAACCTGGCGACGGATCTGAAGACCACCAGTGTCGGCATCGGAATGGAGGCGACCTTTGTCTTCTAGCGCCCTCGTGCCGCGGGAACGCGGCCCGGTTATCGGAAGCGCCGCCGTGCTGGTCGCGCTGTTGTGTCTGGCAGTGGCCGCTCCGGCGGCCGGGGAGTTCTCCGGCGATCGCGCCATGACCTGGCTGAACGCGCAGTGCGACCTGGGTCCGCGTCCGCCCGGCTCGCCGACGCTGGAGCGCCTGCGCGGAATCATCGAGGCCCACGCCGACAGCCTCGACTTGCCCTGCTACCGGCTCTGTTTCACCGCTGAAGACCCCTGGCACGGCGGTCCCGTCGAACTCTGCAACATCGTGGTGTCGATCGGACCGCGCGGGGGAGACCGCCTGTGGCTGGGCGCGCACTACGACACCCGCCCTGGTTGCGATCGGGATCCCGACCCCGCCCGCCGCGACGAGTTGCTGCTCGGCGCCAACGACGGCGCCAGCGGCGTCGCGATCCTGCTGCACCTGATGGAGCTGCTGGCGGCGGACCCGCCGCTGCGCGGCGTGGATCTGCTGTTCTTCGACGGCGAGGACTCCGGGAAGGCCGGCGACACCGGCGGTTTCTGTCTGGGCAGCCGGCGCCTGGCCGCCACCTGGCAGGACTTCGCCAGTCCGCTTGCGGGCGGTAGTCCGGCCGCGGTCGTCGTCCTGGACATGATGGGGCGCCGAGGGCTCGACATCGGCATGGAAGGCTACTCGTTGCGCACGGCGCCGGATCTGACGCGAGGCGTGTTCGGCCGCGCGGCCGAGTTGGGCCTGGGGGCGTTCCGCGCGGCGCCGGCGGTGGCCGTCTACGACGACCACGTTCCGTTTCTCCAGGCGGGGCTGCCGGCGCTCGACCTCATCGACTTCGGCTTCCCCGAGTGGCACACCACGGACGACGTCCCGGCCGTCTGCGATCCGGACGCTCTGGAGCAGGTCGGGCGCCTCGTGCTGTCGCTGATTCGCGACCCGTTGCCCGGTTTCTGAGCCGCTTCGGGCCGAACAGGGCCGTCCGATTGCATCTTGCCCCCATCGCGGGCAGCGTCTATATTCTGCGGGCAACCTCGACCCCGTATCCGGGATGTTCCGGAAGTGGGCACATGTCCACTTCTTTTCGTGCTATTAAGGAGTCACCCGTTGACCCGGGAGAATCTGGACAGGTATGCCCTCGCTGCGCGCGTTCACGAACTGCTGGCTCCCGAACTGACGGGTGAGGGCTGGGATCTTGTGGATGTGCGCATCTTCAAGGGAGGCGGCCGACTCCAGGTCAGGATCTACGTGGATCTGCCCGGTGACGAACGGATCGACCTCGCAGGCTGTACGCGCGCATCGCGGTCGGCCAGCATGTTCCTGGAGGAGGCCGACCTCTTCCCCGACGCATGGGTGCTCGAGGTCTCCTCGCCGGGGATTCGCCGGCCGTTGCGCACCGAGGCCCACTTCACCGCCGCGATCGGTCGCGAGCTGGAGTTGAAGTGGCGCCCGCCGGAAGCGCCCACCGGTCGTCCAACGACGCTGCGTGGTCGGATCGAGCGGGTCGAGGACGGCCTGCTGACGGTGCTGCCGACAGGGTCCGAGGACGGACCGGATGCGGAAACGCCTGAAACGGTGACCATGCCTCTGGGCGCGGTCCTCGAGGCGAATCTGGAACAGGATTTCGACGTGCAGGCGGTGATCCGCGACGATCGCCGTCGCCGCAAGGAAGACAAGCGCGACCAGCGGGCGCTACGACGGAAGACGCGCAAGGGTCGACCGAAGAACGCCGCTCAGACCGCCGAGGAAGATGAGGACGGGAGTTGACCATGGACCACAACGTGATCCAGGCCCTGCAGGCCATAACCCGCGAGAAGCACCTCGATCAAGCGATCATCATCGAGTCGCTCGAGGCCGGGCTGCAGTCGGCCGCCAAGAAGAAGATCGGCGCCGAGACCGACGTCGTCGCCTCGGTGAACCCCGAGACCGGCGAGATGCTCGTCGAGCAGGTCAAGACCGTGGTCGACAATCTCGACGACGAGGACCTGGAGATCAGTCTCGAGGAAGCACAGATCGAGTTCGGCGACGAGGTGGAGATCGGCGACGAAGTGCGCTGGGAGCTGCCGCTCGAAGAGTTCGGCCGCAACGCCATCCTGGTGGCCAAGCAGATCCTGGTGCAGAAGGTCCGAGAGGCCGAGCGCACCCAGATCTTCGACGAGTACAAGGACAAGGTCAACACCATCATCGAGGGCAAGGTCCAGCAGCTCGAACGCGGCAACGCGCTCGTGAATCTGGGCCGCGTCGAGGCGCTGCTGCCGCATCGCGAGCAGATCCGCACCGAGCCGCTGCGCCAGGGGTCGGCCGTGCGCGCCTTCATCATCGAGGTGCTCGACAACGCCAAGGGCCCGCAGATCATCCTCTCGCGCAGCCATCCGGAGTTCCTCAAGGCCCTGTTCGCACAGGAAGTGCCGGAGATCCAGGAAGGCATCGTCGAGATCAAGGCCGTGGCCCGCGAGCC
>CAZJMO010000207.1:0-476 GCA_964547085.1 uncultured Fibrobacteraceae bacterium
GTGGAGGTCGGCGCAGGGGCGCTTGCGGGCGAAGTCGAAGCCGCTGGGGGAGAAGTGCGTGACCGCGATCGGAGGCGCCTGATCGCCCATCTCGCGGCGGACGGCGTCGATCAGCGGGATGCCCTGGAGGAATTCGCCGACGCTGGAGGCGTGGATCCAGAGGCAGCCTTCCAGCTGCGGCGCGGCTGCGAGCAGGCGGTCCATGACGCCGGCGCGGCCGTCGAGGCTCTCGCGGAGCTTGGGGACCAGCGGACTCGCCAGCGGTGCCAGGGCGGCCGCCGCGGGGGTGAGCGCGCGGTAGAGGGTCAGTACGAGACCCACGGATCCGTCCTTCAGGACCACGGGCCCAGGGCGTCGATCGCCGCGGTATCCATGCAGGAGGCGTAGAAATCGCCGATGCGCTTCTGATCGGCCGAAGAAGCGGAATTGCGGCTGGCGGCGGCCTGTTCGAGGATGACGCGGAGACGTTCGCGGTT
>CAZJMO010000207.1:486-818 GCA_964547085.1 uncultured Fibrobacteraceae bacterium
GATGCGTGCGAGGCAGGCGAGGTCGCCGCGATGACACGGGCGCTTGCCGTTGCGGGAGCAGGGCCGGCAGTCGAGGTCGGCCGTTTCCAGGACCGTGCTTCGGGGCAGCTGCGGCGAGTAGCCGAAGGCGCGCACGGTGGGGCCGAAGAACGCGGCCACGGGCGTGCCGACGGCCTCGGCCAGGTGCATCAGGCCGCTGTCGTTGCAGACGAGGAGGCGGCAGCCGCCGAGCGCGCGGGCGACCTCGACCAGCGGGCGGTCGCGGATGATCTCGACGCCGGCCGTGTCGCGCAGCACGGCGGCCAGCCGGCTGGCGTCGAACCAGGCGTTCT
>CAZJMO010000207.1:828-1913 GCA_964547085.1 uncultured Fibrobacteraceae bacterium
CGGTGCACGGCGTCGGCCCAGCGGGCGTCGGGCCAGCGCTTGGCGTCCCGCTGGGCGCCGGGCGCCAGGCCCAGCACCGCGGCCCGCGGTCCGGGGACGGCCAGGTTCGCCAGAGGCGGCGTGTCGGCGCCGGTGGTCAGACCCGCGTCGGCGAGTACGGCGTCGAGGCGGTCGCGCATGTGGCGGTCCAGCAGCGGCGAGACGTTGCCGCCCTGCAGCAGCCGCAGGCGGGCGGCGGTGTCCTTCTGCAGCCCTGCGTCGGAGCGGCGGCCGATCAGGCCCAGCAGAATGCGGCTGCGCAGCACGCAGTGGGCGTCCAGGATCAGGTCCCAGCGGGTTCGATGGAGACGGCGGGCGAGGCGCCAGGTGTCGGCCAGCCGGCCCGGTTCGTCCAGGGTCTCCACGGCATCGACGCCGACGAAGCCCGCCGCCAGTTCGGCGAAGCGGGCCTTGGTGACCAGGGTCACGCGGCGCTGGTCGCGGCCGGACGCTGTCCGGAGGCGGGACAGGGTCCAGCCTGTGAGGCAGAGATCGCCGAGGGCGCCGAAGCGGATGACGAGAAGGTGCTGCATGGCGAGGTCGATGCTAGGCGTTGCCTTGCAGGGCGTCAAGGAACCGGCTATGCTCCGCCCACTCCGGAGGGTCTTCTTGGACGTTTTGATCCTGATGTCGTTGCTGTTGCTGTCGGCCACCTTCTCGGGGTCGGAGACCGCGTTTTTCGCGCTGTCGGCCGGCGAACGTATCGCTTTGCGTACCGGTGGCGCAGCTGCGCGCGGTGCGGCCAAGCTGACCGACCGCGCCAACGATCTGCTCTCGGCCATCCTCCTGGGCAATCTCGTGGTGAACGTGGCGACCGGCGTGGTGACCACCCGGATCTGCCTGCGCCTTTACGGGGCGGCGGGGTTGGCGATCGCCGTGCCGACGGCGACGGTCCTGCTGCTGCTCGTGGGTGAGATCACGCCCAAGCTGGTGGCGTTGCGGGGTCGGCGGCGGATCGTGCTCTTCCTGCAGGGACCGTTGCGGCTGCGGGTGGCGCTCACGGGCCCGCTAGTGGGGTCCCTCACGGCCGGGATCGAGCATTTGTT
>CAZJMO010000207.1:1923-3803 GCA_964547085.1 uncultured Fibrobacteraceae bacterium
GTGGGAGCGTACGGGCAGCCGCCCGATGGTCACCGACGAGTTGCAGATCGCCTGCGACCTCGCCGCGGACGACGGCCTGCTGTCGGAGACCGAGGGCAACTTCCTGGCGCGCCTGCTGCAGTTGGAGGACCTCGAGGTCAAGCACGTGATGACGCCGCGGCCGGATGTCGTGACCGTGGACCGCGCCTGGGACCGCGCGCGGATCCTGGACGCGATACGCCGCGCGGGCTACAACCGCTTCCCCGTGGTCGAGCGCGAGGGCGCCATGCCGGTGGGCCTCTTCCACACCAAGGATCTGCTGACCGACCGCGGCTCGCAGCCGCTGCTGGGAGAGTTGCGGCCGCTGCCCTACGTACCCGAGAGCAAGGATGCCGCGGCGCTGCTGGCGGAGATGCGCCACGGCGCCGGGCACCTGGCCGCGGTGGTGGACGAACACGGCGACTTCACGGGCATCGTGACCCTGGCCGACTGCCTGCAGGCGTTCATCGGCCGCGTCGGCGATCCCGGCTCCGGCCGGCATGGTACGTTGGCGCTCGGCCCCGGCCGCTGGATCGTCGAGGGCGGCCTGGATCTGCGGCAGTTCCACGAGGAGACCGGCCTGGCGCTGCCGCCGTCGCGCGACTACGTGACGGTCGCGGGCTACGTCATGGCGAACCTCGGGCGCATCCCGGTGGTCGGCGACGCGGTGAACGTTGCGGACACCTCGCTGACGGTGGTCTCGATGCAGTACAGCGTCGCGGTGTCGAGGTGCGTCACCCCCGCGTCGAGCGCTCCGCGCAGGACAAGGAGGTGCGGTCGTGAGCGGCGTGGTCGATTGGGGTGCCGATACGACGACGCTGGTCCTGGGTCTGGCGCTGCTGGGGTCGGCATTCTTCTCGGGCTGCGAGACCGGCCTGATGTCGATCAGCCGGGCGCGCCTTCACCGTCTGGGGCGCGACGGTGACGGCCGTGTCCCGGCGCTGCAGCGCGTACGCGCGAATCTGGACGACGCGATCCTGACCTGCCTGGTCGGCACCAACCTGAGCAACGTTCTGGCCAGCGCCGTGACGACCGCGTTGCTGACGGCGTTGCTGGGGCCGCGGGGCGAGTGGCTGGCCGTGGTGGTGGCTTCGCTGGTGCTGGTGGTGCTGGCGGAGATCCTGCCCAAGATCCTCTACCGCGAGTTTCCCGAGCGGCTGACGCTGGCGTCGTTGCCCCTGCTGCGGACCTTCCACGCGCTGATCGTGCCGGTGCGCTGGCCGCTGAGCGGGTACGCGCGGTTGTTGCAGCGGTTGCAGGGCGCCTCGGCCGCCGCGGGCTATGGCCTGGACCGCGCCTCGCTGGCCTCGCTGCTCTCGTCCGCCGCGCCGGACCAGGGCGACCGACGATTCCACCACACCATGACGCGCTTCCTCGAACTGAGCAGCCGCTGCGTGGCCGACCTCATGCGTCCGCTCGCGTCGGTGATCACGGTGCCCGCGGACGTCACCCTGGAGCAGGCGCTGTCGGTCGCGGCCGAGAGCGGATTCAGCCGTTTGCCGGTGCGGGGAACCGAGGGCGATCTCGACGGTTATCTCCTGGTGCGCGACATGCTCCTGGCCGAGGCCGCACCCGCGGCGCTGGTCCGTCCGCTCTTGCTGGTGGACTCAGGGCTGTCGCCGTACGAACTTTTCGAGGAATTACATGCTCGCGGCGCCCAGTTCGCCGCGGTCGTCGATCGCGACGGTCGCCCGCTGGGCATCGTCACCCTGGAAGACCTCATCGAGAAGGTCACCGGCGCCATCGCCGATGAATTCGATCAGCCGGAGGAGTCCGCATGAACGACCAGATCTCCAAACATGATCATGTGCTGCTCTCCCTGGTGATGCGCGCGCCCGACAGTCCGCTGTCGATGTGGTTGA
>CAZJMO010000207.1:3813-6519 GCA_964547085.1 uncultured Fibrobacteraceae bacterium
ACGACCGGGTACCCAAGCACGGTTACGTCCTGATCTCCCTTGTCATGAACCTGCAGGCCATGGCCATGGTGCAACTCGGCAAGGTCACCAACCCGCAGAGCGGCGAGCTGGAACGCGACCTCGAAGGCGCCCGCGGCACCATCGACATCCTCGAGATGCTCAAGGCCAAGTGCCGCACCGACACGCCGGACGAGTTACTCAAGATGCTCGACCAGGCGGTCCTGGATCTGCAGATGAATTACCTGGACGAGATGAAGAGCGAGGCGAAGGCGAAGTCGAAGGCGGAGCCGGAGCCGGAGAAAACCGAGTCTGAGAAGCCCGAGACCGAGACCGCCAAGACGACCGAGACTCCCGAGGACACGAACGAGTGAAACGCACCGTCGCTCTCGCCGCGATCCTGCTCGCCGCGTTCCTGGTCGGCACGGCCCCGGCCGCCGGTCGCCGCGATGTTCTCCAGGATATTCCGCGCCTGACCTGGCTGACGCCCGGGTTCCTGCCCAGCGACGGTCTGCTCACCGTGGGGGCCGGCGGTTCCTGGTACACGCCGGCCTACCTCCCCGACAACGGCAATCCGGACGAGTACACCGTCTGGCAGGGCAACGTCTTTGCGCACTGGATTCCGCTGCCGGGGCTGGCGTTGTCGTACGACCAGCATTACCGGCAGTGGTCGGATTACGCAGGAGTTGCCGGTGCCGAACCCACGGGCTCGGGGCTTTCGGACGGCGTGTGGCGCGTGGCCGTTGCGGCGCCCGGTCTGCCCGACTGGCTCGGCGTGGTCGCGTACGGCGGCGGCAACGCGCCGGTGGGGTCGGAGGAACTGGGGGAGGACGCGTTCTCGCCCGAGGCCGGCGTGACGGTGTCCCTGGCGTTCTGGCGCGAAAGCCTGCTGCCGGAAATGCGGCTGCACGCGAGTGTCGGTCGACGCTGGAACAGCAACGAGGAGAGCGGCTTCGGCGCGACCCCGGCGTTGCGCCCGCAACCGTGGTACCCGCAGTACCCGTCGTCCGCGATGGCCGGCGGCGACGACAAGAACGATTTCCTCACCTGGGGCGTGGCGGTCGAGTTCCGCCGCAGCGCCGCCTCGCTCTGGCTGGAGTTCTCCGAGCAGGCGCTGTCGGGCGCGGACAACGTCATGCCCATGGAAGACCAGAAGGTCCTGGCCGCCGGCCTGCGCTGGGGCCTGGAGGAAGGCTGGGCGCTGCACGCGGACTACCAGGTCGGGTTCTGGAAGAATAACCTCCAGAACGACTGGTTCCCCGCGCAGCCCGACCTCGGCTACAGCCTCGCCATCTCGCGCCAGTTCTCCCTGGGCGGCCGCGATCGGGACGGCGACGGCATCCCCGACCGCCGCGACCTGTGCCCGCGCGAGCCCGAGGACCGTGACCGTTTCCAGGACGCCGACGGCTGTCCCGACCTGGACAACGACGAGGACGGCATCCCGGACGACGTCGATCTGGCGCCCATGGATCCCGAGGACTTCGACGGCTGGCAGGACGAGGACGGTCTGCCCGAACCCGACAACGACGGCGACGGCATTCTCGACCGGTACGACGCCTGCCCCGACGAGGCGGAGGACCTGGACGGCTACAAGGACGGCGACGGCTGCCCGGAGGAGTTCCTCGACCGCGACGGTGACGGCATCGCCGACGAAGACGATCTGTGCCCCGACAGTCCTGAGGACCTGGACGGGTTCCAGGACAAGGACGGCTGCCCGGATCCGGACAACGATCTGGACGGGATCGACGACGCGGACGACGCGTGCCCGGACGAGCCCGAGGATTACGACGGGGATCGGGATGATGACGGGTGTCCGGATGGGGCGGAGGACGCCTCCGAGGAGCAATAGGGCAATTCTGAACCACCAATGCGGATCATTCTGCCGTTTCGAACCGATTTCGCCGGGGCGGGCTCACCGCCCCGACAGATCCTCAAGTCTCTGAATTTGACATTCGTTTCCCCGAAATACCCCTGATTCCATCTCCTGCGTCGACCGTGGATCGGGACATGCTACCTCCGTGTCGATTCCAGCGATTCGACTGGTTCGATTGGCTGCATTCCGGAGGTGTTGCGATGCACAAGAAGCCGATATCCTATCTGATCCTTCTGTTCTGTCTCCTGGCGTGTGTACTCACGCTGGCGGCCTGCAGCGACGATGACAGCGACGATCTCGCCGCGCCCGCGGGCGGCGAGACGACGCCCTTCGTCGTCGACGATTTCGCGCAGAGCATGCGCGACGTGCTGCCGCCCGAATATGTCGTGGTGGTGGGCGCGAAGGCCGAGGATGAGGATCCCTGGAAGGACGGCGACCATCCGCTGCTCGGCAAGGTCATCGGCAGCGAGCAGGAACTGGACAACCCCACGAGCATCTACTACACGGTCGCGTACCTCGAGTTCTACCAGAGCTGCGTCGCGCAGGTGATGGACGCGGAGGACGCGACGGGGACCATCACGGTGACGCCGCCCCAGGGCTGGGATTTCGAGGTGGCCTACGAGCGCATCGCGGAGCCCGTGACGGCGACCATTCCCGAGGGTTGCCGGACGCAGTTCGGGATCGACACCTTGGCGCTGGACGGCTCCATCATCCTGTCCGGAACCCTGGACATTCCGGACTTCGAGGCGTCGGTGACCATGAGCCTGCAGATCGGCTGGGCCGAGGACGGCGGGCAGCAGGATCTGCTCGTGTTCCTGGACATGGAGGGGATGAGC
>CAZJMO010000208.1:0-6148 GCA_964547085.1 uncultured Fibrobacteraceae bacterium
GGCTACGGCCTGAGCGCGGGCGCCTTGACCGCGGCCCGCGACCTCGTGCAGAACAGTCGGTGTCGCAGGGATACGACGTGAGCACCGACGGGAAGTCGAACGTGGTCATCGACGAGGCCTCGTTGACCACCGTCACGTCCAGGGTGGCCTCGGAGCCGCTGGCGACGAAAGGCACGTCCCAGACCCACTGCTTTTCGCTCAGATTATAGACGAATGTCCCGGAGGACATGACGTGCGTCGAGAGGCGCAACCGGATGAAGTCATCCAGATCGCCGGTCACCAGGAGGCCGAAGGCGTCGTCCGGACCATCGTTCCGGAGGCGGACGGTGTAGGTGACCTCGTCGGGGAACTCCGTCACGTCGCGGTAGATCGTGTCCGCTCCGGCGGTGCCGCCGGAGAGCAGCCAGTCGGCCGACAGCGAAACGTCGGCGCCGGCGTTGGGCAGCACAGTCAGCGGAATGGAGGCGCGCCGCGTGATCGAACGGGTCGGATCCTCGAGCACCAGGCGCACTTCCTGCTCGCCCTCGTCCGCCGGGGCGAAGCGATGCGTGGGGAAGGGGACGGCGTAGACCGCATCCACGGCGAACCAACGGAAGACGAACCGCTCGTAGCTGTCGTTCACCGGGTCGAAGCCGCAGGTCTCGGCGGTGATCTGGAAGTCCACGGGCTGGCAGGGCGACACCGTGGTCACCAGTGCGTCGTCCGCCATGGCGAAGGCGTTGATGGTGAGGCTGTCTCCCCGGACATCGATCATGATGTCCCGGGGCGCGCGTTCGCCGTCGTTGTCCTCCGCGGTGAGCGTCACGATGTACTCGCCGGGCGCGGGATAACTGTGATAGGCGACGGAGGGGCCGTCGGCGATGCCGGTTCCGTCACCGAAATCCCACGTCATCTTGAGCCAGTTGTTTCCCCCGGAGGGGTCGTCCAGCGGTGCGCCGCCGGCGGCGTCGGCACGAAAGTCGACGCGCATGGGAGCGACACCACAGGTCTCGCTGGCATAGAGTCGAGTGATGGTGGGCTTGGGATCATCTTCGCCACAGCCGACGACCATGAGGGTGGTCATCGCGGCCAGCAGCAAGGTCAAACCGAGCTTTCTCATTGGCTTCACCAGCTCCGGGTGCAGGTGATGGCGGTGCGTATCCGGTGGACACAAACGCCGATCCGACGGTCATGTAAATGACGGCCACATCAATGTATAAACCTAGGCATCGTCGGGCAAGGAGTCCAGCTAAAACGCGGAAATCAACGGCGGGCACGCATGAACAGCACCCACGTGCCGACCGAATAGATCGCGTCGCCCGCCCAACCGGCGACCAGCGGGGGGAGTACGCCGCTGTGACCGAGAGACCGCCCGAACATCATCAGCAGGTAGTATCCGAACCCCACCAGCAGCGTCAGGCCGAATCCGGAGGCGACGGTCGTCTTGCGTGGTCCCGACGCCAGGATCACACCCAGGCAGACCAGGATCAGGTTGACAAGCGGGAAGGCCATCTGGAAATGGATGTCGACATCCACGGCGGTGGGGTCGCCGCCGGTCTGGCGCAGCAAATCGCGATGATCCAGGAGCTGGCCGATGTTCATGTTCTCCTGGCGCACGCGCGTGCGGTAGAGGCCGCGCGGGGTGATCGCCAGGTCGGAGGCCTTGAGATCCTCGAAGGGTTTGACCACCTCGCCGTCCGCAGTGAACCAGCGATGCGTGCCCTCGTGCAGGATCCAGTGCGCGCCGTCCCATTCGGCCCGTTCGGCATCCAGCCGCTCGACGACCACGGAGCCTTCCATGCCCATGACCTTCAGACCGGTGACCGACTGCGTGTTGGGGTCGTATTTGCGTGCGTAGTAGAGGCGGCCGTCGGGGCCGGTGGCGGCGATCTGGCGGGTGGGGCGCAGCTTCTCGGTCTGCTTGTGGATCTCCACTTCCCAGATGCGCCACTTCCGCAGGTTCGCCTCGGGCATCACGTATTCGCGCCAGACGAGCGACCCGATGGTCAGCAGGATCCCCATCCACAGCAACGGGCGGGCGATCCGCAGCAGCGACAATCCACTGGAGTACAGCGCGGTCAGTTCCAGGTAACGGGCCATGCTGCCGACCGTGAACAGCGTCGCCATGAGCGCCGCGATCGGCAGCACCTGATCCATGATCCAGGCGCCCTTGTACAGGTAGTAGCGTCCGATCATGGATAACGTGGCGTGGTTGTCCAACAGGCTGCCCATGTGGTCGAAGAGGTCGACCAGGGTGAACAGGATGTACGACCCCACCAGCGTGTACACGAGGTAGCGTACGAAGGTGCCGAGGATCAGGCGTTCGTGGATCCTCATGAACTCTCCTCGCTGCGGTGCGTCCGCTGCCAGGGCAGGCGCAGCTGCAGGTAGGACGTCTCTCGCACGGCGCGCAGGAAGAACGGGATGCCGACCGCGAGCATGATGATGTTGCCCGACCACATTGCCAGGGCGGGTTCCAGCAGACCGCGGTCGGAGAGCTTCTCGCCACCGACCAGGCAAAGGTAGTACACCAGGAAAACAATCATGGCAAGGCTGACCGACACGCCCTTGCCGGTGCGGCTGGCGGTGACGGCCATGGGGATGCCCAGCAGGGTGAACGCCAGGCAGGCGAAGGGGATGGCCAGCTTCTTGTGGAATTCCACGAGGTACTTGTTGGCTTTCCGCACCTGCGAGGCGACCACGGTGGCCTGGGCGCGGGCCTGGCCGGCCGCGTGTCCGATCTTGCGGCGGGTGGCGCCGAGGCGGGTTCGCCGCTCGGCCGCGTTGGCCGGCTCGGCGCGCAGCAGGTTGGCGCGCTGTTCGGGTTCGAGCAGGCGATACTCCCACTGGACGATGTCGGCGTTGAGGTTGCTGACGTGCTGCTCGGCGTCGGCTCGTTTGTCGAGCTGGCGGTGGGCGGCGTTCTGCAGGTCGGTGAGGTTCATCTCACGGTCGCCGCGGTGCTGGCGGCCGGAGTCCTGGATCTCGCGCTCCATGTCGCCCATGCGGATGTCGTGCCGGCGGAAACGGATCACCTGGTATTTTTGCGGTTGCTCGGGGTCGGGCATCTCGTGGATCTCGCCGTCGTGGAGCTCGAGGACCATGGTGTCGTTCTCGCGGTCGGTGATGATCCGTCCCCACTCGGCGGTGGTCACGCGCGGGCTCAGGTCGCCGGCCTTCTCCTTCTCGATGATCGAGACGTCGGTGATCCGGCCGGTGAGATCGTCCTTCTCGTTGACGTAGATGGTCATGCCGTTGTCGAGGTCGGTGAACATCTGTTCGCGGATGTCCAGCATGGGTCGGGAGCGCTTGATGTCGTAGAGGAGGTTGACCAGGGTGTGGTTGGATTCGGGATAGACGTAGTGGTTGAACGCGGTCAGGCCGCTGCCGACGAGCGTCGCGCCCAGCAGCAGCGGGCGCAGCACGGCCCAGAGGCTGACGCCGCTGGCTTTCATGGCGGTAATCTCGTTGTCGCCAGCCAGTTGGCCCACGCTCATGAGGACCGCGATGAGCACCGACATTGGAACGGATAATGCAAGCGTGTAGCCCAGGCTGAGGACCAGGACCTTGGTGGCCACCGCGAACGGAACGCCCTTGGTGACAAACATGTCGACGTACCGGAACAGGACGTTGATCATCAGCAGGAACGTGACGGTGAAGAGCCCGAAGAAGAAGGGCCCCACCGCTGCTCGCAACAAGTGCCGGTCCAGCAAGCGCATCCGCGGATCCTATCTGGTTCGCCCGGGTGTCTCGGGCTACATTCCGAGCCGGGACATAAGACCGATCATGAGGCCGAGCCGATCTCGCCTGGGGTTCCGCGCCGTCGGGTGTGGGCGGACGTCCTGTACCGGGGACGACCGACCTACCGAGAGGACGCGCGGGCCTGTTCGAATCGCCGCCCGGGATCGACCGGGTGGCGTCAATGGTAACGTATCGACGAGGAGTGTCGAGGGTTGACCACGCGACGGCGGCCGACAAGCCCCCAGCCTCGCCCCAGCGAGCGGCACCGTCCGTGGGCCGCGGTATCCGCGCGGGGTGTGGTCGTGCTCGCGCTCGCCCTGCTCGTTCTGGCCGGCCTGCCCGGTCCGGCCGCTGCCGACCCCGACTATCCCGGCCCCGTTCTCTACGGCCTCGATCCCGTGCTGCGGACGACCAAGGATCCCCGGCTGCTGGGCGTCGATCGCATGGTCATGCGGGAACGCCTGCTGGCCCAGGGCGTCGATCCCCTGAAGGACGCGCGTCGCCCCGGGCTGGACACGATCTTCCGCAAGATCATGGAGACGCGCCTGGGCCTGGACCTCGAGCGTGTCACCGAGGTGTCCGAGGCCAGCGGCTTCAGCGGCCTCTACACCGTCATCCGATACCCCAACTGGTTCTTCCTGTTCCCGACCGCCCGCAAGTTGCCCGGCGGGTTCAGCTATTTTCCGGCCCGGCAGATCACCGATCCGGCGGTCGAGATCTTCGTCGATGACATCGATCTTGCGCTGGATCGCCACTGGGCGGTCCAGGCCAAGCTGAGTCGCCTGACGGAACTGGATGTCGCCGGCGGCGGCAAGCGGTCCGGCGGTGACGACGGCCTGATCAACCTGACGATCCCGATCAAGCTGCCGCGCACGCTCGAGAAGATCATCGGTCGCGGCGAGAAGACGCGGATCAAGATCTCCGGCCGCGAACACATCTCCATCAACGGCGAGACCACGGTCAGCAACCAGTTCACCGCCAGCGAGTACCAGCAGAGCCAGAGCTTGTTCCCGGACCTCGACATGAAGCAGCAGCTGCAGGTGAACCTGTCGGGGCAGATCGGCGAGAAGATATTCATCGAGGTCGACCACAACAGCGAGGCCATCGGTCCGGAGGGGACCAAGATCAAGCTCAGCTACGTCGGCGACGAGGACGAGATCATCCAGAGCATCGAGACCGGCGACGTGGGGCTGACCCTGCCCGGCGGCCAGCTCCTGGGCTACAGCTCGAGCCAGTCGGGCCTGTTCGGCGTGCGGGTGGCGGGCCAGCTCGGGCCCGTGGATTTCACCGTGGTGGCGGCCAAGCAGAAGGCGGAGTCGGATTCCAAGAGCTTCAACAGCCGCGGCGGACAGGTCTCCGAGCACGTCATCCCGTCCTACGCCTACCTCAACAACCGGTTCTTCCGCCTGGACCTGCCGGCGTACGTCGGCAGCGCACACGAGCGTCTCGGCTACACGATCCCCGACAGCCCCGGCCGCACGGGCAACGAGGTCATCGACCCGACTTCGGTGCGTGTCTATCGCAACCTGGGCGCGGTGACGCCGCGCGAGGGCGATGTCCAGTACGCCGCGGCGGCCATCGACTCCTCGGGTCGCTGGGACGAGACGATCGACAACATCCCGATCGAGGACTGGGTCCAGTCGTGGGTGTGGCGGCCGGTCGAGGTGACGTTCCTCCGCAACGCGACGGACAACAGCCTCGTGGCGGTGGATCTCCGGCAGCAGATGCTGGATTCGGACATCCTCGCGGTGACCTACGACGTAATCGACGCCGACACCCGCGATCTGATCTACCGCGTGGGTGAGGACCCGATCCATCTCGACCTCGAGCGGAACCTAGTGATCGACCCACTGGATCCCGATTCACAGCGCTACTATCGCTTCAAGCTGCTCAAACCGGCGTCCACGCAGCGCGATCCTTTCACGTTCCAGTACGTGCTGCGCAACATCTACTCGCTCGGCGGCAGCAACATCGACGTGGACAGCTTCGAGCTGCGCATCGAGGTCGCCGGCCAGGGCGAGAACCGGGACTACAACACGTCGCTGCCGTACGTCCGTCTCTTCGGCCTGGATCTGGAGACCGAGCAAGGCGACGCCGTGCCCGACGGCAAGGTCGATACGCACCGGCCGGAGATCTTCGATTTCCCCAACGGGCTGCTGAAGTTCCCGCTGGACTTCCCGTTCCCGTTCGCCGCCGAGAGCGAGGACTATCAGGATTATGCCGGGCTCGGCGACGACGAATGGTCGGCGGAGTGGGACGGCTCGGACCTGGAGGCCCAGCGCACGCCGGAGATCTACGATTCGACGACATCAACGAACCTCTACGACGACTACGGCAAGTTCCAGATCGTCGCCGTGCACGCGGCCGCCAGCAGCACCATCCCACTGGGCGCCTCGAGCATCGAGGAGGGCTCGGAGACCGTGACGCT
>CAZJMO010000208.1:6158-6482 GCA_964547085.1 uncultured Fibrobacteraceae bacterium
GTTGCAGAGGGACTCCGACTACGAGATCGACTACTTCCTGGGCGAGGTACGCCTAAAGGGGCCGGCGGCGGCCGATCTGACGCCCGACAGCAACATCCAGGTGAACTACCAGTACTCGCCGTTCTTCGGAGGCGGCCAGGCCAGCCTGCTCGGCATGAACCTGGGCTACGACCTGGGACTGGACAGCCGGCTCACCTCCACCTGGCTCTACGAATCCAACAACATCGTGGGCAACAAGGCCAGGCTGGGCGAGGAGCCGAGCAAGACGCTGGTCGGCAACATGCGTCCCAACCACACGCTGCGCTCGGGACTGCTGACCGACAT